>NZ_JABERK010000025.1:0-3219 GCF_013004315.1 Acinetobacter sp. ANC 5378 | reverse complement strand
AAAAAATGGACAATGCCAATTCAAAATTGGCGTTTAGCGATGAATTGGTTTACGATTCAGTTCGATGATCGATTAAAAGATCATTTATAAAAAATGGAACTTACACAAAATAATTTACAGGCTCATCAATCTAGGGCTTTTTTATTAATTTATTAAATTATTAATGTAGGCTTTCCAGACTTTTTAGGTAGGCAACAACTTCTTGATTTCCTGCCATTTCTGCAAGTTCCAAGGCAGTATATGTACTACGATGATCAATATTAGCACCTTTACTGACAAGTAACTTCACAACTTCCAAATGATCATTTTCAGCGGCTGCCTGTAAAGCGCTATAACCCTCATCATCGGTAGAATTAGGATCAATGCCTTGCTTTAAGGTTTCACTCACCTGTTCAAAATCACCAAGTGAAGCCCAGTACACAAGTTCAGGAAGATGCAGTTCTTCGTCATCTTCAGGGATTGGGGAGAATGAGTTGAGTTTCATAAGAATCTCCTATTTATTATTAAACTTTAAGAAGTGACAGTAAAATTACTATCTGCTAATCCTACTATAATTTTAACTGACACATGCTCAGTAGAAGTACTGAGAACCCATACACCTGTAAAATCTTTAGTTCTAATCACTGTAAAATACAAAGATAATAGGGATTTAATAAGATTAATTTCTCCTACCATCGATTGTGCAAAATTTTCCAACTCTTTATTACTTCCCCATGGATTATCCACATGAAGATATTTACCTAATTTGTCATATAATGTAATAAATTTACTAACTGTTAAAAAATTTTCTTTTTTCCTATCATAATGATAATCACCAGTTTGCGTAAGTTTCGCCTCAGTTAAAGGAATTGGATAAAAGTCCTTATTTACCTTTCTTAAAGCTTTTAATATTGAACTAGCTTTAAAATCCTTACGATAATCATTATGACTCTCGGCTTTATTCCTAAATTTTTCGTACTCATGTTTATTTGGTGCAATTGCAGCAAAAGCGATCAATTCCAAAGCCTTTCTCAATTGCAAGATAGCTGACTCTATAAAAATTATACTCTTGTTACGATGATAAGAACTTAATAAGTCTTCACATGCTTTTAAACGAAAAAGTGCATCCTTTACACTTTCCAAATATATGTTCTGTAATTCTTCCATTATCAAATTATTATGAGTCATAAAATTACATATTATTAATTTTTAGAAAAAAAAGCATTCTTAAAATATAAGAGAAATTCTATATAACACCTTGTGTAAGCCTATAAAAAAACCCCCTTTCGGAGGCTTCTTTTTCAAACTTAATCTTTTAAGCTTTAGAAACTGCTGGCTCAGTTGAACCAATCTTTTCAGATTCATCTTCACTCATAATCAATGCAACCGCAATCGCAGTAATCAGTACCGGTAAACCTACTGCCATAAAGTTAAAGTGCGCAGGTAAGTTCATACCCAGTAAGCCACCAATTAAAATTGGACCTACAATCGCGCCCATACGACCAATCGCAGAAGACCAACCAATCCCCGTCGAACGTACAGCAAGTGGGTAATATTGAGCTACATAGCTATATAGAAGCATTTGCGAGCCAATTGAAGCTGCACCTGCCAAGAATACCAAAATGTATAGAAGGAATTGATTCGATTGGAAGCCCATTAAGCTCATCACAATCGCACCCATAACCCCAAGGGACATCAGTACTGGTTTCAAGTGGAAACGATCCGCCAAGATACCACCGCCGACAATACCGACTACCGCACCGACATTCATCACCATCATGAACATTAGACTGTTATCCATCGAGTAACCAGCCGCCATCATTAGCTTAGGCAACCAGCTGCTTAACGCATACATCGTCAGTAAGCAGGTAAAGAATGCAAGCCAGAACAACAATGTATTGGTTGCACGTCCACGACGGAACAAGCTCACTACATTTGCAGCTTCAGGCACACTTTCTTGTGGCAAAGTAAAAATCGTGGATTCCGTAACTTTAAGTGAAGGCTCAAGACGACGCACGATTGCACGTGCATTTTCCTGTTTGTTTTGCTTCACCATAAATGCTAAAGATTCAGGTAAGAATTTCCAAATAAGCGGAAGTAAAAATAAAGGAATGCCCGCAATAAAGAACATTACCTGCCAACCATAAGTTGGAGTAAACCATGAACCCAACAGTGCAGCCATTACGCCACCCACGGCATAACCACTAAACATGGTTGTAACCAGCGTACTACGCATTTTTTGCGGTGCGTATTCAGAGGTTAAAGCCACAAGGTTTGGCATCACACCGCCAATCCCTAAACCCGCCAAGAAACGTAAAATACCAAATTCAGTCGGATTCGATGCAAAACCACCTGCAAAAGTTAATCCGCTAAAGAGCACAATACAAATCATGATCACTTTTTTACGACCAATTTTGTCTGCCAATGATCCAAAAAACATTGCACCAAACATCATGCCCGCAAGTGCCGTACTGGCTAACATGCCTGCTTGAACGGCACTCAAGCCCCAATCATTCATCAGCAATGGTAAAGTCACGCCATTAATTGCTAGATCATAGCCATCAAATAGGATAATGAGTAAACACCAAGCAACTACATTGAAGTGGAAAGGCGTAAATTTCGCATTATCGACTACAGAATTTACATCTATTTTTTCCGTTGTCATCGTTCTCATCTCCCATGAGTACTTGTCCATACTTAATAAAGATTATTAAGTTAAATTTCATTTATGTATTAATATACTGACAACACAATACATGCTCAATAAGACTAAAGAATATGAGTATTTCTTTATAAAATGCATTCTATCTTATTGTATTGAAATAACTAATTTTATATACAAATGAAGAAATGTTCGTTATTTACTACCGTGATATTCGACTAATTGATTAATTTTGACTTTAATCGTTTTATTTTTATTAACATATTCTAAGTAATAATATAATTTAAGATTATAATAATCGCAATTCATGTTCAGTGCGTCTTGACCTATTTTAGTTTATTTTTCAATCAAATTTATTTGAAATTTCTCGTAATAAATTCTAAAAATATTTATCTAATATGATGCTCAGCAAAATCCGACTAAAATAAAATGCATTGGCTTTTTTATAAGCATAAAAAAATCCCCCTGCTCTACGAGTCAGGGGGATTTTAGAATAATGAGCTGGCGATGACTTACTCTCACATGGGTAACCCCACACTACCATCAGCGCAAAGAGGTTTCACTTCTGAGTTCGGGAA
>NZ_JABERK010000024.1:0-19548 GCF_013004315.1 Acinetobacter sp. ANC 5378 | reverse complement strand
TTTGTTTATTCTTACCACGCCAAACACCTTGTATACCTAGCTTTTGCATCAATCGAGCAACTGTACAACGTGCAATAACATAACCCTCACGTTTTAATTTTTGCCAGACTTTACGTACACCATACCGACCTGAACTTTCCTTCCAAATTCGTTTAATCTCCTCAGCATGATGCAAGTCATGTAAATCTCGCTTTGCTCGATGTTCTGGATTTTCACAGAGATCTAGAGTCCGGTAATAGGTTGAAGGTGCGATCGGTAAAATT
Organism: Acinetobacter sp. ANC 5378; assembly: GCF_013004315.1. Classification (NCBI taxonomy): domain Bacteria; kingdom Pseudomonadati; phylum Pseudomonadota; class Gammaproteobacteria; order Moraxellales; family Moraxellaceae; genus Acinetobacter; species Acinetobacter sp. ANC 5378. The sequence continues at coordinate 19,285 of NZ_JABERK010000024.1, read as the reverse complement.
CTACAAATCGCCTCGACTCCGTACAGCTCTTTATTATTATGGATAAAATCCACCATTATTTGTGTGGGCGGTCGAGCTCCGCCTGGGCGAAAAAAGCGGCTGCTTTACGTAGAATTTCATTGGCACGCTTTAATTCTTTAATTTCACGTTCCATTTGCTTCATTTTTTCTTGATCAGATATCTGTTGTACTTTAATAGGATTTTGCTGATCTAAATGCTTTTGATGCCAGGCACGAAGTGTTTCAGGAGTACAACCGATCTTAGGCGCAATTGCTGTGATTGCAGCCCAAGTAGAAGGATAATCTTTTTCAGATTCAATCAATAATTGAACCGCTCTTTCTCTGATTTCAGGGGTATATTTTAATTTTGTCATCGGGATAGTCTCTCAGAATATTGACTCTCCGACAAACCCGGTACGGTTCAGTATTCCACCTGAATCCGGTTCTACATTATCCGCTTCAAATGAAATGTAAGAAAATCTGAAATTCATTGTACTTTTTATCTAATGATCCGATTGAAATGAGCTTCCGGAATAAATGCTACTATGGAATAGATGAATGACACTATATGCGATTATTAAATCAACAATTTATATTCATATTATTGTAAGATAAAAAGGTCTAACTATCCGAAAATAGTTAGACCCTGGATCATATTGAGAGGTGGATTTACTTTACAGTCACTGTAATGCTACCGGTGTTCACAGCACCGATTGCTGAAGTTTTGATGCCATCAATATGATTCACTTTTCCGCCTATATTTACAGATGCATCAATAGCTGCTGAATTAAAGGCTAAATTCGCTGCAGTGTAATTACTCAAGGTTTCAGAGAATTGATCATAAGTGTCGGTATTCAGGCTAGCACTAATAGAACTTTCAAACCCCGATGAACCCTCAGAACGCCATAGTTCTAAAGAACGCTCTGCACTTTTTTCAGCATCAAAAGTTTTCTCTACTGTACCCGTATTCACAGCACTCAGATTGCCTTGTTGTAAGTTAATGCTACCGGTGTTTACTGCACCAATTGCTGAAGTTTCTACTGCGAGTTTGTCTCCCACATTATTCAGTGAATTATACTTCCCGTGTACGTTGACTGTTGCATCAACAGTAGCGGTATTAATGGCAAGGTTAAGGGCAGTACCATTTTTAGCATGTTTAGATACAGCGGCCAAGGTAGCATCTAAACCCGTATTTACAGTAACGTGGTTGCCTGGATTTTCTGCCATGGCTGCACTAGACAGGAAGGCAACAGATAAGGTGATTGTTTTAATGATCTTATTCATGGTTATTTTCCTTTTTTAATTTTGAAGTACTTCTCGCTAAGCACTTCTTTTTATAATGGGAGCGAGCCCATTTTTATATATTTTTTAATCACGCTGAGTGCTTGACCAGTAATTTTCTATAACACCTGGGTTTACATCCCACAGCTTCAGAGTCTTCTCTTCTTCTTTTTGGTTATTCTCTTTTTCTTCATTCATTTTGCCTAAAGAAGATGAGTGCTTTTTCATGCTGATATATTTAATTAGATCCTGTTTGCTCATTTCAGGCTCTTCTTCAGGATTTTTAATTACCTCAGATTCTTTATTCTTAAGCGGCTTGGTATCCTTGCTTGGTGAGTTGGTCGATTTATTCTTCTCATCAGGTGAACTCATGTTATGCGAGGACGATTCCTCCAACAAAGATCTGCTGGAATCCGCGGTGTTTTGTTTCTGACTTTCCTTAAATTTATACAGAGCAACCGAACTTCGCGTTAAACTTAATTGGCCAAATTCAGGCGGTATTTCAGCACGGCAGCTTTCAAATGTTGCGGGTGGAATGACCTGACTGAGCAATTCAAAGGTTGCCAGATTCAACATTTGGCGTAAGGCAAAGTTTGTTGCCTCCCTCTCTCCTTTACCGACCTGAATGTTTAATAAAGTATGGCCAGCAAACCTGCCTGCACTTATGCCGTAATCCTGTGCGGCAATTTGCTTCTGCAGTGAAACATTGGCAACTACTTTACTGCTGCGTGTATCGGTCAGAGATAAGTCCAAACCGACCATAATTCGAGTTTGACTATAATTGGGACCAACCCCGCCAATCTGCATGTCCAAACCGCCACCAGGAATAAAATCCAAACTGTTAATACTGCCTGTCACATAATAATCAGAAGCCTGGATTTGCCTTGGATCACGAATTCCCCACTTGGCTTCACTTTCTATAATCCGAGGATCACGTCGGTTTAATAAACTGACACCAGCCTGAAATAACGCTGATTGCACCATATCTCCTGCACCTTGCGTCACCATTTTTCCACTACCACCATTGGTCACAACATCTTTGCCTGTTTGGTCTAGAATCGCTCCAACAGAGAAACTGACATCATTCCGCAATTGTCCTTTCAGGCAGGATAAAGCCATATCAAAAGGAGTGAAAATATCGGTAATCGGTGGTCCTTGCACCAAGCTAACAGGCTCCTTGTTGGAAAGTGCCATGCCCGTACATCCTGTCAGAAAATAGCCAAAAAAGAGTGTAATACTCACAGAAGATATTTTTCTTCTGTTCAACCCAGGTAAATTCAGCATAATGATGCCCCTCCTGGTTGAGTGCTTAAGTTAGGGCATTGCTGATTATTTTGAGTGGTATTCGAATTTACAGACCCATCATTGGCAGTATCATTCGAAATATCCACACCGTTATTTGAACCATTTATATTCACATTGCTGGTAGCTGAATTCACTGTACCTATAGAGCTGGTCGAGGTGCTATTTATTGTGGTTTTTCCTAGTCCAGAATAATAATCAGAATCCATGAGCTCGATCAGATTCGCCTGCACCAGATTCTCATTGGAACGAGTACTTGATGATTTCCAACGCTGACTCCACTCATCAGATGTTGCATGAGTATTACTCAGGAAACATAAACAAAATAAACCCACATTGATCACTGATATTCTCATGATGTTTACCATCCTTAGAGCTAAGATGTTTATTTATTTTTAATCATTTAGTAATAGTTAATTAGTAATGTTTAATTTCTATAACAAACATTAAATCACATAAAAAAAACCAAAGACATAATCTATCGAGTTTTATATGTTTCTTGTTTGTAAAAACAAAGTATCATGTTGTTTTAATTAATAAATTGTTATTTATTGTTTGTTTTTTAGTTGTAAGAAATTATTATATAAAAATTTTTAAAATTTACGATTCACATGAAAAAATCAATTTTATTAATATATTTTTTATATTAAAAACAATAGGAATGTTCGATAAGAAAGACTAAAATTGTTAAATTGATTCAGTTTTATGAAACGATTAACTTTGATTTTATTAGAACTTCCATTTCAATGTGAACTAGATAGCGATTCATTAAAAATATAATAAAACAATCACACTTTAGATTATTTATTTAGGAATTCTGACATAAATATGGATTTTTCAGAGCATCACATGCCAGATAGGAGTTATATAATAGGGTCCGCATGCTTCAACCGAAAGCACTCGTACAATTAAGCGTAAAGAGATAACCAGCACAGCATACCTATACTTTAGATTTTTAGAACATCAGGAGAGATTTTTCATCGTCTTAGGGTTGATAATTACTCCAAAATGATGCAGGGATGGCCAAAGTTAGATGAAAAAGTAACATTAACAAAAGAGTAAATTTTAGCAATTATTGGAAAATAATTTTCTCTCATGAGCAGCTCTTTACTCTATATGCGACAAATACAGTGAGAAATATCACTAAAGATCTCTTTATTTATAAGTCATGATTTTTATATTTTCCTTACTATTCAATTCATAAACAGTTAACAAAATAAAGAAAAAATGATTATGCCTTATCTCGATTTCTCTTATTAAAGCTGCATATTTACAACTCAGATAAACTTCTATGACTTTGTTTCAACTAGAATCAAGTTGGCATGAAATGTTCCTGACATCTTCAATGAGAAGATACATACTGCTGTGCCTCAATGCACTGACCAGTATCTTGATGAAGTCAGATCTAAACTTTATTTCAAGATAAGCAAATATAAATAGTGGATGGAAAAATCTATGCAATGTCCTAAATGTGGATCTTCGGAAGTTGAGAAACGAGATCACGAGAAAAACATCAAGACAATAAGCGGAATCCTTCTCACTTCTGCTGGGGCAACCGCAGGAACAGTCGGTGGGGCGGCAACTGGCGCATCCGCTGGGGCAGCGATTGGTGCTGTCGCTGGACCATTAGGGGTTATTTTCGGTGGAACCGTGGGGACTTTTGTGGGAGCAATTGCCGTAGGTGTCACTGGGGGTATTTTAGGTAATATCTTCGGGAAAAAAGCCGGTGTAATTATCGATAAAAATGTGTTCTTAGATTATAAATGTTTAAAGTGCAATCATCGTTTTAAAGAAAAAGTATAACGATTCAACTCTTAAATTTTATCCTGTAATTAAAAAAGACCATTCATTTTAGAATGGTCTTTTTATTTTTTATATATCGATAGAAATTCTATTTAGAAAGTCACCTATTTAAGTTCCCTTTCCACTTTAGACAATTATGCGTTTGCTTGGAGTTTCTTAACCACATCACCCAAGCGCTTACCCTGCTCTTCACACAGCACTTTTTCATCTTGGCTTAGGCCTAAATCGTGGCGTGGACCACTGACATGGCTTGCACCATACGGCGTACCACCCGATTTAGTATTGGATAACGCTGGATTTGCATTTGGTAGTCCCATAATCATCATGCCATGATGAAACAAGGGTGGAAGCATGGTCAGCAAGGTACTTTCCTGCCCCCCATGCATAGAACCCGATGAGGTAAATACACAAGCAGGTTTTTGGTGTAAAGCCCCATTCAGCCAGAGACTTGTGGTCTGATCCCAAAAATACTTCATCTCAGATGCCATATTGCCGAAACGTGTTGGCGAACCCAAAGCCAAGCCTGAACAATTCGCCAAATCATCTAAAGTACAATAAATATCGCCTTCGTCAGGAATACTTGGCTCAGCTTCTTTAACCACTGTTGATAAATTTGGAACAGTGCGAATTTTTACAGCCATACCTGAAGATTCAATACCATTGGCAATTAAATGTGCCATTTCTTTAGTCGAACCATATTTGCTGTAATATAAAACAAGGACATAAGACTGCATAATTTTTATAAACGAAGCTAAAAGTGAAAACTATACGGTATTTTTCCCATTTTTTGGTTAAGCTTGGTCATGAAAATTCATAAAGATGATTAAAAAAATTGAGACTTTATACCTATGTTAGAAAAGTATTTAAAAAAACTTCCTTTTTATAATGAGACTTGGTTTCAGTTTGTTTTATTTGTCATAAGACGTTTTGAAGCAGATCGTTGTCGTGAACAGGCAGGTTCACTGACCTATACCACGCTATTTGCAGTTGTTCCCATGCTGACCGTTTTCCTGGTCATCATTTCTTCCATTAAAGCGCTTGAGCCAGCCAGGCAACAATTACAACAACTGATTTATAGTCATTTCTTACCCAGATCCACAATTGCTTTTGACAAAGCCTTTAATGCCTTTACCGATAAATCCAGCAATCTAACCGTTATTGGGATTTTATTTCTGTTTATCACCACGGTGATGATGCTGACTAGTATTGAAACCGTTTTTAATCGCATTTGGCGAGTCCGGGAAACCCGTGGCGGCATTATTGGTTTTATGCGTTATTGGACTATTATTTCACTCGGTCCAATTCTTTTAGGTAGCGCATTCGCTATTTCATCTACCGTAGCATCGCTAAATGTGCTGAGCAATAATTTTGCCGGCTACGAATTAAATGGCGAGTTTATCTTTTGGTGCATTTCCTTTGTCTTGACCATTTTGGGTTTTTTCATTTTAAATTGGACTATTCCTAATCGGACTGTTCCCATCAAGGCGGCTTTGATTGCAGGGACATTCAGTACGGTGGTATTTGAATTATTGAAAAATCTGTTTGGCGTGATCATGTCCAATTTCACCAGTTATGAAATTGTCTATGGTGCTTTTGCTGCCGTGCCGATTTTCCTGTTATGGATTTTCCTGTCCTGGAATATCGTGTTATTGGGGGTTGAAATCAGTTATGCCCTGACTGCATTTCATTCAGGGAAGGATCGCAAACGCCATCCTATGATCATGCTCTTAGACTTGCTGGAATTGTTTTATCAGAAGCAACAGAAAGGCGAAAGTGTCTCTGATGAAGAAGCATTAGAGGTCTTGGGTCGTGGCGAAATTGGTCGTTGGCCTTCTTATGTGCTGATGCTTGAGAAACAAAACCTGGTTAAACGTACCGACAATGACGAGTTTGTTCTAGCGCGAAATTTGGCTCAAGTCGATTTCTGGAGTTTTTATACCCAGTTACCTTATCCACTTCCACGCCGTGAAGATATGGGCAATATTTATCCTGAAGATGTATGGATGCAAAAACTGGGGCCTGCACTGATTGAAGCAGATGACTATCTAGCAGCAAAATTGGCGATTCCCTTATCTAAAATTCTGGAAGAGAAATAGCACGCTATTTCTCTCATGCCACCGAGTGTTGAGAAAATTTCCCCAAGATAAAAATAGCTCGCCTTCCTCGGTAAAAGAGGAAGGAACATGGATCAGACTTAAATTTCCGAAGTGTTCTTCCAGCACATCATTGCCCCGAAAGTGACCAAGCATGTCCCGATCCAAAAGGTGAGATTAGGTGTTGCATCCAAAATCAGCATCGACATAAAGGAAGATAAAATTGGCATAAAATAGGTAGCGAGAATCAACAGCTTGATATTGCCGAACTGCAAACTCTGATTCCAGTTGCTATAGGCAATCCCCACCAAACCACCGGTCACTGCAATCAATAGCCACATATTCAGCTGTGGAAAAATAAAAGCCTCATCCAGAATAAAATGAATGCACCATAAGGCGATCGCCGTCACCATAAAAAATAACGGTACAGCATTTTGTCCTTGGGCATATTTTTTGGTCAGTACGCTATAACATGGCCAAAGTAATGCCCCTAAAAAAGCAAATAAATAGGCCATTGGATTTTGTTGCAGTATTTGCAGAAATTGCTGCAGATTCAAAATATCTGGATTAACCACCAGCAATAACCCAAGTACAGAAACAATAAATCCTAAAATCAACGGCCAACGATAATTCAGCTGCTTTGCCAATATTGAAAAGACAATGGTGAGAGGCGGCCATAAATAATTGATCATCGCAATAATCAGCACCTGATCATGATTTTGTGACAAGGCAATCGAAACCAAAAATAGAATTTCATAAGCCACAAATAAAGCGCCACAACCCCACAAATAAGCTTTCGACATTTGCTTAAAATGTGGCAGTCCATTCAACCCTAAAATAACCATTGCACTAAAACTATAAATCAGTGCAATGGCTGAAACAGGACTTAAAGATTCAGTAATCAGTTTAACCACGGCAACCAGACTTGCCCAAATCAAGATGGATGAGAAGCCTATCAGGGTGGCTTTATTGAACGCTTTCATGCGTTGCTATTTTTCGGCTTCAACCAGCCCTGTAAACTTACGATCAACACACCCATCATCACCATGACTGTGCCAATAATAAAATTCATTTCGATGCTTTCATTCAGCAACCACACCCCAAACAGCATGCCAAACAACGGGGTTAAAAATGAAAATACGCCTAAACGTGAAGCCAAATAGCTTTTCAGCAGCCAGAACCAAATCAGATAACTGGCAAATGAAATAACGATACTATGAAAAATCAAACTACTCATGGCAAGTGTTGTCCAATGAATAGTTGCTTGCCCCAACACGAAAGTTAAAGGCAACAGGAACACAAAACCACCCGCCAATTGATAAAATAAAGTCTGGGTTGCTGGTGCATCGGAAAGCTTGCTTAAGCGAACAGCAATTGTGGTGGCTGCCCAGAGTATGCCTGCCAATAACGCCAAAAAATCCCCAAACAGCATTTGCGATAGATTGTGCCCTGAACTGCCATCGCGCCCAAAAAACGTCACTACGATGCCTAAAAATGCAATAAAAATACCGCTCCACTGCAAAATGGATAATCGTTCTGAAGGTAATTTCCAATGCAGACCTAAAGCCACAAAAATAGGTGCGGTATAAAGCAGAACAACGGCATGCGAAGCAGAAGTAAATCGAATGGCTTGAGCAAGCATAAAGAACTCAGCTGCAAATAATAAAGCCACGACTAAACCAGGATACAAATAATCTTTGCTCCACAGTGAGTTCCCTTCCGCAAGCTTGATCAGTGGATAGACCATTAAGGCAGAAAGCCCTGATCGCAAGGCAACTTGCATTAAAGCAGAAATATCTGGAGCCGCCATTTTCAAGACGACTTGCTGTAAGCCCCAAAGAATACACAAGCCAAACATGATGATCGATGCTTGTACATCCAGTGCCTTGCGTTCTATCACTATTGTTCCTTGAAACTTACCGTATTTTTTTACGCGTCCAAAGATACGCTAAACCCCTCAACTTTGAAATTGCAGAGAATCTAAAAAAAGTATTCAGCACCATATATATTCAATAAAAAAGGACTGCCTTGGCAGTCCTTTTTTATTGATTCAAAACTTAAGCCTGAACAAAGGTTTTCCAGACAAACTCCTGGCTTTGACCTTGTAATGTCATAGTCAGTTGATCCCCTGCTTTTAATGCAGCTACACCTGCAGGTGTACCGGTCATCACCACATCACCCGGTTCTAAGGTAAAGACTTGGCTGATGTCTGCAAGCAAAGTGGCAATATCAAAAATCAGCAACGAGGTATCGCCGGTTTGACGTAGCTCATCATTGACATGAAAAGAGTAATGTACATCTTTCCAGTCTTTAATTTCAGAAAGCTCGACCCAGTCTGCCAAGACACATGAACCATCAAAGGCCTTGGCACGTTCCCAAGGCTGACCTTTCTTTTTCAAGTCGTCTTGTAAATCACGTAGCGTCAAGTCCAAACCTAAAGTCACCGCACCCACGGCTTCCAAAGCTTTAGCCGGATCAGCTTCCGCCTTTAAAGTGCGGTCGATACGCAAGCTTAACTCACATTCATAGTGGCAATTGCCCCAAGTCGGGTTCCATGAAATACCTTGTTCCAAACTGATCAAGCTACTTGGCGGCTTAATGAATAAAACTGGACGATCAGGAATGGCATTACCTAATTCTTTGACATGGTCTGCATAGCTACGACCGACACAGACAATTTTAGATGGACGTGTATTCATGATCTTCCCTTTTATTTCACTTTTAAATATTTTAAAACTTACTTTTTGAATGTATTTTCAAATACGGTCTGATCCGCAGACTGCTCAAAAGCACGTTTCGGTACAATAATCACGGTACGATTTTTTAATTCAATCATATAAGTCAGCTTACCTATGGCAAAGTTTTGTACTTCGCTATAGTTGAATATCTGCTTACGGCCATTGGCATAAATTTCTGCATAATCTTGAAATAATTCGATGCCCTGTTCACTTTTACCAAACTGGTATTTCACAAATTGACGTTTAAACATCATCGGTAAAAACCAGTAACGCATAATCAATTGTAAAACTAAAAAGAAAGCACCTAGCGCCACGTAATAGCGACCTACACCATTAAAGCCGAGGTAAAAACCCCAGACAATGATCCCAATACTCACCAGTGGCGTAATAAAGCGAGTGATTTGCTTTTTACCAAAAGTAGCAAGGGCAAAACCATCTTGTGATTCTTCCAAGTTTAAGGAATAACGTAGCGATACAGCCGGCTTAGTCTCTGACATATTTCATCATCAAATTATTACAACAATTGTGCCAGATATTACACCAGATTCAGCCTTTTCCTTATTGTTTTTGCCGGCCTAAATTACATAAGTTCGCTTCACAATTGCTGGGAAATTAATTAAAACATCAGCATTCACTGATAAAAAGCATAAACAGGATGTGATATGCAAAACAATAAAAACAAATACAGCCTATTGATTCTGTGCTGCCTGATTGGCACGCAGACTTCGGCTAAAATTATTCCATGGAAAGAACAGATTCCCAGTAGTTTGAGTCTATTTCAAGGCAAGGCTCAACCACTGGCAGACTTAACTGCAAATCGTATTTTAATTTATGCTCATCCTGCGCAATCCATTACTTTACCGACCTTTAAAAATCCGCAAAGTATGACAGGCAAGTTTTATACTGGTGCAGTGGTTGTACCGAGCAATAGCCAAAATGTAGCGCGGCTTTTAATGAATTACAGCCACTATAACGGCCTATTTCCAACCTTAAAATCTGCAAAAGTACTGGAGCAGCAAGGCAATATTACCCAAATGAAATATCAGGTGCATATCCCTACCCCAATTCCGATCTTAAACTTTAAAGAAAATGTGGTAATGCAGCATCATTTAACGGCTAACAGTATTTCCACCCTTGTTCTGGATGCACCCATTCCTTACGGCGTGGGCAAAATTGAATGGTTTGATTTAGGCAGTAATAAAACTTTAATTACTATTACCCAGTGGGGCGACTTAAACCATCCCAAAGGCTTTTTATTCAGTACCATTTTGAATGCCATTCCAGAGGCCAAACTTGGCATTCCATCAGGAACCAATGCTTTTTTATTAGAAGCTTTGCAAAAATACTTTAAAACACCGAGTTACCAAACCTTAAAAGCGGGAGAACTCCCTGAAACCCCGTTAAGCTCAATCCAGGTTCAAAAAATTGCCACACTGAGCCAACTGTCTCAGGAACCGGTTTCTTTTATCTTGCCCTCAAATAAAGTGCCCTATCCACACGATTTAGAAAGCCTACGTTTTACTAGCAGCTATCAATATTTTGCCAAAAGCCCGCAACAGTTACAGCATTGGCTGAGTGTTCCTGCCTATCAGGAACTTTTTCCGCGCCAGATTAAAGACATCGATATTAAAAAAACTACCCCCAATACCTTTGATGCCGACTATAAAATTTCAGTCGGATTGGGCGTGATCAATATTCCCTTCGATTTTAAGCTGCGCTTTGATTATCCCAACAGTTTAGAAAATCAGTTTGATGCCGTGAGTGGAGATTTGCAGTTTGTCAGAGGTGGAATGCAGCTGATTCCGCAAGGCAACGGGACATTATTAAATATCACCAGCACCATGAAAATCCATGACAAAGCCCCTTTTCTACTTCGGGCGATGCGCAGCATGCCTTATCACGACATGTTGCCCGCGATTGGTGGCAATACCGTATTGGCATTGAAGATTAAGCAGAAGATGAAATAATTGTTTAACAGATTTAATTTATTCTAGGCACAAAAAAACCGCAATTAAGCGGTTTCTTCCAGTTTTACATCCGTCGATGTTATCAAGTTGGTGCGCTCAGAGAGATTCGAACTCCCGACCCCTTAGTTCGTAGCCAAGTGCTCTATCCAGCTGAGCTATGAGCGCGACGTCTTGATGTGGTGCATTATACGCGTTTTTAACGCTCTGTTAAGTGCTTTTTAACAAATACGTAATCAAGTGGACAGTTATTGGGCAAAATTGAATTTTTCAGCTATTTTTTAAACGAAAAAGTTAATTTAATCCTGCCACACTACATCTATATCCTGTAAATGATCATGCTGATAAAGAGAATTGAATCATTAATCATTACCCCACCTTACCCTTTTTCACTTCTCCTACCCGCTGGTAATAAGTGAATACCACACCATTTGATGTGACCAAGTGATCCGTTAATTCAAAAATCGTGGGAATTAAACCCTCAGCAAATAAGCGTTTACCTGTACCCAGGAGAATAGGCAAAGTCATCAGACAAAGTTCGTCAACCAAATGATGTTTGAAAAGTGCCTATGCCATATTGGCACTGCCATGAACTTTGACATCATCACCTTCTGAAGCTTTGAGCTTTTTCACATCATCAAGATTCTTCAAAAAGACAGAATTTTGCCAGTCCGAGTAATCCAAAGTATTAGACATGACCTACTTAATGACATCATTAATTCCCGCCCACATCTCAGCATGCTTTGACCAGTAAGGTTCCCAAATCTTAAAGGTGTTTTTCCCAAAAGAATCTCTGTGGACTGCATCCATTTTTGCATGATCGTATCGAGTACTTCATCCGCATCATAAAAATAAGAGGCAACCCAGCCACCATCTTTAAAGTCGCTTGACCGATCTTCCTCTGGTCCACCGGGTGCTTGAATAACACCATCTAAAGTCATAAATTCCTGAACAATGATTTTTCTCATCTTATTTTTCTCGTATCAGCCCTTCATTTTGTTTATTTTATGACCCAGTATTTGTTTTTATTATTCAGCTTATTTCAATTCTATAAATTTCAGACACAAAAAAACCGCAACATGTGCGGTTTTTTCCAGTTTTACATCTGTCGATGTTCAAGTTGGTGCGCTCAGAGAGATTCGAACTCCCGACCCCTTAGTTCGTAGCCAAGTGCTCTATCCAGCTGAGCTATGAGCGCGTACTTGAGTTGCCTTTCAGCATTCGTTACATTTACGTTTAACTTGATTGGTGCGCTCAGAGAGATTCGAACTCCCGACCCCTTAGTTCGTAGCCAAGTGCTCTATCCAGCTGAGCTATGAGCGCATTTCAAGTTATTCGTGGCGGTGAGAGAGGGATTCGAACCCTCGGTGGGCTTTAAGACCCACGCTCCCTTAGCAGGGGAGTACCTTCAGCCACTCGGCCACCTCACCGTAACGAGCCGCCATAATACAAACTAAACTTCACTTCTTCAAGTCACATTTCAAAAAATTCTGATATTTTTAATCAATCATCTATTTTTTAAACGATTTCCACCCTTATTGAGCCCCTTTCCCGCTTTTTTCGACAGTTGCTCGTGTGAAATGTGCAGCTTCACTGTAAAATTGGAATTGAAAACACAATATTGCAATCATTTTCGTGCAGTATCATGCTGCATGACTTATGCTAATCCTATCTTCTGACATGAAGCCAAAGACATTATGAAAAATTGGGTCGACCCTGAAGCTAAGGCTGAAGCCGAACGTTATGACAATCCTATTCCAAGCCGTATTCTCATTTCAGAAACGATTGAAAAATTACAAGCACCACAATCTCATGCAGATTTAGTGGAATACTTTAATATTGCAGATGAAAGAAGTATAGAAGCACTCAGCCATCGTTTAAGTGCCATGGTACGCGATGGCCAGTTGATGAAAGATGGATTTAAGTTCCTGCTCGCAACCAGCCAGCCGACTCATGAAGCAACCGTATACATCAACTCGAAAGGTTTAGGTAGCGCGAATATTTCAGGTCATGATGATATTTTATTGCCTGAACGTGAACTGCGTTTAGTCTTTAATGGTGACCGCGTTAAAGTGCGTCAGACTTCTGTCGACCGTAAAGGTAAAGCTTGGGGCTTTATTACTGAAGTCGTGCAGCATCGTGTAAAACAGATTATTGGTAAAGTGGCCATTTACGATGGTGAATACTTTATTCAACCTGCAAATCCAAATGCACACCAACCGATTACCTTAGAAAAAGAACTGATTGAACATGCCCAAGTTAAAGTCGGTGATTCTGTTCGTGTAGCCATTGATGACTACCCGACCCGTGAAGAATTACCTACAGGACACATCGTGCAATCGATGGCGGATAAAGCCGACACTGAAATCATTATTCCACAAACCATTTTAGAATTTGGTTTGCCGTATGAGTTTCCGGAAGAAGTGGTTCGTGAAGCAGAAAGCTTTAAAGAACCGAATGAACAGGATCGCCAAGGTCGTGTCGATTTACGTGATTTAGCCCTCGTCACTATTGATGGTGAAGATGCGCGTGACTTTGACGATGCCGTGTATGCAGAAAAACGTCCAGGTGGCGGTTATCGTGTAGTGGTTGCTATTGCTGACGTGAGTCATTATGTGCGTAACGATCACCCGCTGGATGAGGAAGCCAAAGAACGGGGTACTTCAGTCTATTTCCCGCATTTTGTATTGCCAATGTTGCCTGAAGCACTTTCAAATGGTCTGTGCTCATTGAATCCACACGTAGACCGTCTATGTATGGTCTGTGATTTGACTTTATCCCGCGCGGGTAAAGTGACAGGCTTCCAGTTCTATCCATCAGTGATGCATTCAAAAGCACGCTTAACCTATACTCAGGTGGCGCAATATTTTGATGGCGAAAGCGACGCGATTCCTGAAGACCGCAGTGTACATAAGTCATTGAATACCCTGTTCCAGCTCTATCAAACCCTCAAAGGTTTACGTGCTGAACGTCATGCAATGGAATTCGAAACCGTCGAAACCTACATGACTTTTGATGAGCTAGGCGGGATTAAAGAAATTCTGCCTCGTTCACGCAATGAAGCGCATAAACTGATTGAAGAATGTATGTTGCTTGCCAATGTGGCAGCAGCAGAATATGCATTAGAAAATGACATTCCAATGTTGTACCGTGTGCATGAGCCACCTGAATTTTCACGTATCCAAAAAGTTCGGGAGTATGTGAAATTACTTGGCTTGCCATTCCCGGAACAGCCAACACAAAAAGATTATCAAGCAGTGATTAATGCGACTAAAGACCGTATTGATGCGCCAAGTATTCATGCCGTGCTGTTACGTTCAATGATGCAGGCTTATTACGGCGCAAACAACGCCGGACATTTTGGTTTGGCTTATGATGCGTATACGCACTTCACTTCACCAATTCGTCGTTACCCTGACTTGTTGTTGCACCGTGCCATCAAAGCGCATTTAAAACAAAAGCCTTTTGCGCTTTCAGGTGCTGCTTTAGATGATGCCGGCGAGCATTTCTCTCAAACTGAACGCCGTGCTGATGAAGCTTCTCGTTCTGTGACCACATGGTTGAAATGTCACTATATGCAGCAGCATTTAGGTGAAGAATTCGTGGGTATCATCAGTGCAGTCGCTGAATTTGGTTTATTCGTCACCCTTAAAGACTTATATGTCGATGGCATGATTCACGTTAGCCAATTGGGCGATGACTTCTTTGTTTATGATCAAGCCAGTCAAAGCTTGGTCGGTCAAAGTCGCGGTCAAACCTTTAGTCTGGGTGATGAAGTCAAAATTAAAGTCGCAGCTGTGAATCTGGAAGATCGCAAGATTGACTTTGAACTGTTGCAACAAATGACTCATGCCGGTCGTGCGATTCGTAGCCGAGCACCGCGTGTTGCCAGAACTACAGCGAAAGAAGAGGTTTATAACCCTCGTGCCAAAGCCGTAGTCAGTGAAGATGGTGAACAGCCAATTCGCAAGAAAAAGCCAAAAACCAAGTCAGATACTTTTGCTAGAAAGTCAGATAAAAAGCCTGTAGCTAAATCGGACCTAAAAGCCAAAGATAAAGACAAAGTGAAGAAAAAGTCTAAGCCGAAAAAGAAAAAGGCCAATGCGAAACCTAAGATAGAGTAATTTTTAAAAATTAAGCCCTACTTCGGTAGGGCTTTTTTATTGCTCAGTGATATTCATAGCTATTTACCGACTAAAACAGGCATAGACCTTGATTTCCTCGTGCCTAAGCCCTACATCTACTATTAAGTTTATAAATGATATGGCGTATAGAAATGACTTTAGAAAAGGCGACTTTGCCTGTTCCACAATTTGATCAAATTCAACTTGCAGATTTAAAACAACAGATTGAACAAGCCATTCAACAAGGACAAAACTTTTTAAATCATTTAACTGAAGTTCCTGACAGTATTCAGGCACAACAGGCCGTATTAGACCAAGTCGATACCCTCGAAAATAATATGAGTGAATCTTGGGGTGTGCTGTCACATCTGAATGCAGTGATGAATAACGCAGAAACCCGCGAGCTTTATCAATCCCTGCTGCCTGCTTTAAGCGAATACTATACCCAACTGGGTCAACACACGGCTTTGTATCAAACCTATCAACATGTACATGATGCGCCCCAGTTTGATACCTTGCCTGCAGCCCACAAAAGTGCGATCAAACTGGCACTACGTGACTTCAAACTTTCAGGTGTGGCTTTAGAAGGCGAAGCAAAAACACGTTATGCGGAAATTTCTGCACGTTTATCTCAGCTTTCATCGGACTTCTCCAATCATGTGCTTGATGCAACCCAAGCCTACTTCAAACCACTGACTGAAGAGCAACTCAAAGGCTTGCCGCAAAGCAGTATCGACCTACTCAAACAATATGGTCAGCAACGTGAACTTGAACAGCCAGTTGCCACCTTAGATATCCCCTCTTATCTTGCCATCATGACCTATGCAGATGATCGCTCCTTACGTGAGGAACTGTATAAAGCCTACACCACACGTGCATCAGATCAGTCTGAACATACAGAATTTGATAACACCAAAATCATCGAAGAAATTTTAAGCCTGCGTCACGAAATGGCACAGCTGTTAGGCTTTAAGAACTATGCCGAGCTTTCGCTGGCCAGCAAAATGGCGCCTGATGTAGAAACTGTCGATAAATTTCTGGTCGACTTGGCTGAACATGCCCGTGCGCCTGCAACTCAAGAAATTGCCGAACTCAAAGCTATCGCATCTCAAGACGGCATTCAGGATTTACAGCCTTGGGATACCGGCTACTATTCTGAAAAGCTTAAAGTTCAGCAATTCAATTTGTCTCAAGAATCATTAAAGCCCTACTTCCCTGCACCGAAAATTTTGCAAGGCTTGTTCAGTATTGTGAACCGTCTTTACGGCATCAACATTGTGGAACGAGAAGCTCCGGTTTGGCATCCCGATGCGCGTTATTTTGAACTGGAAGATCAAGGCACTGTGGTTGGCGGTTTTTACTTTGATCTGTACGCACGCAGTGGCAAACGTGGTGGCGCATGGATGAGTGGTTTCCGTTCACGTATGCAAACTAAAAATGGCTTACAAAAACCGATTTGCTACATGGTGTGTAACTTCACTCCCGCAGTCGGTGATCAACCGGCACTGCTCACCCATGATGAAGTGAATACCTTATTCCATGAATTTGGTCATGGCTTGCATCACATGCTGACCGAAGTCGACCATATTGCGGTAGCAGGAACACACGGCGTCGATTGGGATGCTGTCGAACTGCCAAGTCAATTTATGGAATTCTGGACTTGGGATACCGACAGTCTGGACCTGCTCAGTGAACATATCGAAACCAAACAACACTTACCGAAAGATTTACTTAAATCTTTACTCGATGCACGTTTCTTCCAATCTGGTATGCAAACTTTGCGTCAGATCGAATTTGCCTTGTTTGACTTGTCGATTCACAAGCACAGCTCTGCTTTAAATGCAGAACAAGTCCAAGCTACGCTAGACGAAATTCGTCAAAAATATGCAGTAGCACCAACGGCAAGTTATAACCGTTTCCAGCATAGTTTTAGCCATATTTTTGCCGGAGGCTATGCCGCAGGTTATTACTCTTACAAATGGGCCGAAGTTTTGGCCAGTGATGCCTTTGATCGTTTCGAACAGGAAGGCATTTTTAATGTTCAGACCGGAAAAGAATTTCGTCAATTTATTCTAGCAGTTGGCGGAAAAGATACAGCACTTGATGCGTTTATCAATTTCCGCGGACGCGAGCCAAAAATAGATGCGTTATTACGTCATCAAGGTTGGACGAACCCCGCTAAAAACGCTTAAACTAGGCGTCTTAGATTGATCAGAAGGTAAGTAAGATGGCTATTAAACGTCGTTTCATTGCAGGTGCAAAATGTCCTAAATGTGAAGCGCTAGATAGAGTGGTCATGCTTACCTCTGGCGACGATGAATGGATTGAATGTGTCGAATGCGATTATACGGAAAACCGCCCGACGCATATTGATGAACCACAAATACCGGAAGTACCGGATGAAATTGGCGTCATTCAATTCAAGCCTCGTCAGCCAAAATAAAAACAGGTTCAATACATGACGTTAGATCAAAGAAATAGCCCAAAACTTTTATTGGGCATTACTGGGGGCTTGGTTGCAATCATTGTGCTTTTTTTGGCCTATCAATGGTTTCTTGCAACATCAAACGAAGTACTTCCTGAACATGAAGGAAGCAGCTTAAATACACCGGCAAAGCCTACGGCTTCTGCTGAAGCTAAACCGACTGAACCCGAAGTTGCGACAGATGAAAAAACCATTCAATTGGTCGATGAAAAAATTCTGAAAGCAGCTGTTCCAGAGAATGAATCATTAGCCAAAGAAGAAGTCGCTAAACTTGAAGATATTCAGGCCCAATTGAAGGATCAGGAAGCCATGTTGAAAGCACAACATGCAGATGCCGACGACTTAGTTGCACTAAAAGAAGAGCAAATTAAATTACTTGAAGCTCAACTGGCTCAAAAACAATAATTTTATAATTGTCGATTCAGCTAAAATATCAGCAAATGTTCTAGCTGATTCTTTTCATGCCTATAGCTACAAGCAATCACAATTTATTTAAAGCACTTGCTTTACTCACCGGCTCTGCTTTTCTCTTTTCCCTGATGGGTGTCTGTATTCGTTATGCATCGCATACGGTCGATAATCCCACTATTGTCTTTTTCCGAAATTTTGTCGGCTTACTCATTTTCCTTCCACTCATTTTTAAGCAAGGGACGGAATTTTTTAAGACTGAAAAAATCTGGATGCATAGCTGGCGTGCAGTCATTGGGCTGATTGCGATGTATGGCTTTTTCTATGCCATTGCACATTTAAAGCTGTCCAATGCCATGGTGTTTACCTACTCGTCCCCGATTTTTATTCCATTGATTGCCTGGCTATTCCTCAAAGAAAAAATCACTAACGCCATGTTTCTTGCTGCAGCGATTGGCTTAATCGGTGTGATCTTTGTCGCCAAACCGGATACAGGTATGTTTAATCAAATGTCGATCATTGGACTGGGCGCAAGTTTCTTGGCTGCCATGGCATTTGTCACGGTTCGAGCACTGACCAGTACCGAGTCACCTGAAAAAATCGTGTTTTATTTCTGCTTTATCGGCACACTTATTTCCATGATTCCGATGTTTTGGCTGTGGCGTCAGTATAGATGGACTGAACTCGGTTTCCTGATTTGTGCAGGTTTACTGGCGAATATCAGTCAAATTTTGATGTCAAATGCTTATAAACTTGCACCTGCAGGGCAGATTGGACCCGTGAATTATATTGCCATTATCTTTGCCGGCATCTGGGGGTTCATATTTTGGAGAGAAACACCTGATCATTACAGTTTGATTGGTTTTGCACTGATTCTTAGTGCAATTGTGCTATGTAGCCCTTTAGTACAAAAACGCTCAGTGCAATAAGCAAAAATAACCTGCCATCAAAAAAAGCACCCCAAGGTCACTGCTGTCCCATAGTTTGATTTAAATAAAAAAACCTGAGTCCGAACAGTTAAAATATGAGTGCAAACAAACACTTTAACGACCAGGATTCAGGTTTTGTCACATCAGAATACCGTATTT
>NZ_JABERK010000023.1:0-137588 GCF_013004315.1 Acinetobacter sp. ANC 5378 | reverse complement strand
ACCTTTAGCTAATTCAGCTGCCATACTTTTGATTGTAGCTTCATCCATGTGAAGTACCTCTTTTTATTATCCTCAGTAGGATAAATGAAAATTAAGTACTTACACAAAATTTAGAACAGTCCCAGATTGAGGGCTTTTTTATATCAGTTGCTTCGGTATCACTTCGATCGTACTTCATTCTCTCAAATTTTATTGCTGTTTTTGCTTTGATAAAAATAGCGCGTCCTGATGTATTTATAATATGAAATTTATCTGAATGAATATCTATCCCAATATAAACATTCTTTAATATTACCTAGGATTTAAGGGTGCATTTCAACGTATCCGTTCTTGTCATTTTAGGACTTTAGTCGGCAAACTCTGACAATCTTTCAATCAAATCATCTTTAGTCGGGTATAAAATTTTAAATTTTTAAGATATTGTTTTTAATAAATAAAATAAGCGTGAACTATAGTTCACAGCAAAATATGTAACAAAAAATCCTACTCTTAGTGTGTGTTGTCCTGACATTTTGTTCCAAATAGGATTTTTCATACCTTCAGGGTATGGGTTTATGCCTTTCAAGTTGTGGACAAAATTCCACCAGAAACCCATTGTAGATTGAAATTATAAAGTCTCACAATTGGAGGTGAGTACTCATGACAGCAACAATAATGAATGTAAATGCTGTAGTGGATCAGGCCAAGTTCAAGTCATTTCACTTGAAACTTGTGCTTTGGTGCCTGTTTATCGTCTTATTTGACGGCTATGACTTAGCAATTAATGGAGTCGTTTTGCCCTTACTGATGCAAGAGTGGGGCATGAGTGCCGTGCAGGCAGGCATGTTGGCAAGTACCGCTTTGGCCGGCATGATGTTTGGCGCAATGGGCTTTGGCATGCTTGCGGATAAAATTGGCCGCAAAAAAGTGATTTTAATTTGCGTTTCAATGTTCAGCCTGTTTACTTTTTTAGGCGGATTTGCCACTAATCCCACAGAATTTGGAATATTACGTTTTGTTGCAGGCTTGGGCATTGGCGGTGTATTGCCAAATCTGGTGGCTTTAACTGCAGAATATGCACCGCAACGTGTGCGCAGTACTTTAGTGACCACCATGTTCAGTGGCTATGCCATGGGCGGGATTATGGCAGCTTTGTGCGGAACATGGTTTACCGCAGACTATGGCTGGCAAATCATGTTCCAGATTGCGGTGATTCCTTTACTGTTTGTGCCATTGTTCTGGAAATTCCTGCCTGAATCTTTAATATTTCTGGTTAAAGCAAACAAACAAGATCAGGCGCGTAATTTTTTACAAAAAGTTGAGCCGACTGCGCAAGTATCTGCAAATACACAATTGGTTTTAGCTGTAACTGATCAAAGCGGAAGTACTTCAGTAAAAGAATTGTTCACTGAAAATCGTGCTGTAGGAACATTCCTGTTTTGGCTTGCATTCTTTATGTGCTTATTAATGCTTTATGCATTAGGCAGCTGGTTGCCAAAATTGATGATGGCAGCAGGTTATTCTTTAGGCAGCAGCTTAATGTTCTTACTGGCATTGAATATTGGAGCAGTGATTGGAACAATCAGTGGAGGGGTTTTAGCTGACCGCTTTGACTTTAAACGCGTTCTGATTGGTATGTTAACTGTAGGTGTACTTTCTTTAGTTGGATTAGGCTTCAATTCTCCACAGCCTGTTATTTATTTACTGGTGAGTCTGGCAGGTGCATCCTCAATTGGTAGCAGTATTTTGCTATACAGTTATGTTGCACAGTATTATCCGGTTGCAGTCCGTTCAACGGGTATTGGCTGGGCATCAGCAGTGGGCCGTACTGGGGCGATTGTCGGTCCAATCGTGATCGGCATGCTTTTGGGCATGGAACTGCCGCATAAATGGAATTTTATCGCTGTGGCTATTCCTGGGATTATTGGTGCACTTGCCATATTCTTTATCCGTCCAGCAAAATCGGCTGAAATTAAAGCTGAAGCAAAAGTTGTGGCATCTGCACGAGCTATACGTTCTTAAAGCAGTTCATCTACATAAGATAGATTTTTGTAAAACTTAAGCCTCCTTCGGGAGGCTTTTTTTCTGTATGAGATGAATTTGAGGCATGAAAAAAGCCCCATCATCCTGATAGGGCTTCTTCGTATTGGTGACTTAGGTATAACTCCTGTCGTACCTCACATCCTGATGCTCAAACTGATTATTATTGTTTTTAGTTTGGGAAACGTCCTGTTTCCTGATGAATTAAATATAGGGTGAATCAAACGGCTTGAACAGCTGGCGTTTTCTGCAGTTCATGTAAGCTAAAGCGTACAACACTGCTTTAGAAATGCGCTTCTAGACCAATATAAGGTCCTTTAAATTTCAATTTCGCTTCCTGGTTTGAACCTTCTTCGAGCTGAATATCCAAAATGCGATAACCGGCTTTAGCACCGACATCGACCAGTACCGTATCCACAAAATTATATTTGAGTTCTAGCTGAGCATCGGTCACTTGTGTATCCGTTAGCTTGGCAAAACTGGCTTCTGCTTTGGCACTTAAACCGGTAAAGGGCAGTTTTACCCCTGCTTCTGCATAGAGCATCGGTAAAGTTTCACTGATTTCAGTATTTTGGGTAAAGTTCTGCTGGAGATCTCCATCCAGTAATTTGGCACCGAAGCCCACATCGGCAGACACGACATTATCGAGTATTTCGTAATACAGAATGAAGTCTGAATAATCGAGATCGACCTGATGGCTTTTCACCCCTGCCAAACTCTGATCACTTTCAGCCTGTATATTGCTATGTTTAATTTTTGCATTCGGCAAAAAGGGTACCGGGTGTTCTACGGCCACGGAAAATGACATAGCGTGATCATCTTCAAGTTGGGGTTGTGGAAGTGCTGATGCTGGATTGCTTAAATCGGCACTGTAGTTCCAGTAATCAATGCTGGCTTTAACACCAATAAAATCGGCTTGTGCAGAGCTGACTGCGCCAAGTCCAAGGATGAGGCAAAATAATTTGAGTGATTGCATGGATATCCTAAATATCTGATCTGTTATTTTTAGAAAATAATTTTGTTACTTAAATATAGTGAACTGCTGCCCAACTCAGCGCATCATATAGTGAATCAAAAAAAAATTGCATTGTTGTTATTTCTAGAAAATGAAAGGAAATTTTTACATGGTAGATAAAGCTGTAAAAGTGATTGATTATCCTCTGTATGTGGCAGGTAAAGCGGTTAAAACCGAGCAATGGCTTGAAGTAGAACATAAATATACGCATGAAGTTTATGCACGGGTCGCTTTGGCCAATGAAAAAACCATCGAAAAAGCCATTCAATCCGCAGTAAAAGCGGAAAAAGAAATGGCAGCTTTGGAACCTTTTCAAAAACAAAAAATTTTACTGCATTGTGTGAAACGCTTTAATGAAATGCGAGCGGAGTTGACTGAAATTCTGATTGTAGAAGGCGGAAAACCACGTAAGGCAGCTGCTGCTGAAGTGGAACGCTTAATCAATACCTTTCAAATTGCGGCCGATGCCGTAACTCAACTGGATGATGGCCGCATGATTCCTTTGGCTGTGACAGCAGCTGCATCAGGTTATCAAGGCATGATGAAGTATGCACCGGTTGGTGCAGTCTCATTAATTAGCCCGTTTAATTTTCCATTGAATTTAACCGCGCATAAAATTGCCCCTGCAATTGCTGCGGGTTGCCCATTTGTGCTTAAACCGGCCAGCTTAACCCCTATTTCAGCGTTGAAAATTGCCGAAGTTCTTGCTGAAACAGATTTACCGAAAGGCGCATTTTCAATTTTACCGTGTCCGCGTGAACATGCCGATGTACTGGTCACCGATGACCGTTTCAAACTGCTCAGTTTTACCGGTTCTGATGTGGTCGGTTGGGACATGAAAGCACGTGCTGGACGTAAGAAAGTCATCTTGGAGCTGGGTGGTAATGCCGCAGTCATGATTGAAGCGGATACTGAAATTACTGATGCTTTGGTGGATCGCTTGATTGGCGGTGCCTATAACCATGCGGGTCAGGTATGTATTAGTGTGCAACGCATTTTAGTGCATGCTGATGTCTATGCCGAACTGAAGAAAAAACTAGTCGCCAAACTGAAAAAAATTAAAGCCGCTGATCCTGAGCTTGATAGCACGCTGGTCGGTCCGATGATTAAGGAATCTGAAGCGATCCGTCTGAAAAAATGGGTCGATAAAGCCGTGAAAAAAGGCGCAAAACTGCTTGCCGGTGGTGAGTTGAACGGAGTGATGTTTGAACCGACTTTGCTTGAAAATGTCGATGCCTCTTTAGAAGTGTATAAAGATGAAGTGTTTGGACCAGTCGCGATTATTGAGAAATATAAAAGCTTTGAACAAGGCATAGACCGAATCAATAGCAGCCGTTTCGGTTTACAGGCAGGGGTGTATACCCAGAATCTGAATAAAATGCTCTATGCTTGGGATCATTTGCATGTCGGTGGCGTGATTATTAATGACATTCCCTCTTTCCGGGTCGATAACATGCCGTATGGCGGTGTAAAAGACTCCGGTCTGGGACGTGAAGGCGTGCAATATGCGATTCGTGATATGCAGGAAGAGCGTATTTTAGCGATTAAAAGATAAAAAAATTCAGGCAATCAGTATATTGAAATAAGCTGATTGCCATTGATTTAAGCAAAATAAAAAATCAGCTCACACTTTAAAAAAAGTGCGCGGACTTAAAAATGGGTTAAATCAGCCATATTTTGATCAATTCATAATTTATAGATTATAAAATTAAATAATCTCCGCAAAAACTACAGAAAAAGGCCCAAAAAGTGGGTATTGTTCAAGCATTGAAAGGCAAAAAGAAGCAAAAGACTTTAAGCAAGATTTTGTGATGACTGCCTGTTTGCAATTTAGGACAGAATGCTCAAAAGGCGTAGAACTAACTTCAGACATAAAAAGATTAATTTTTTGAATGGTACTTTTTTGCTCGCGAGATAACCCAACAACAAGCAGCAGCGAAAGATGCCTAAGGTTGAGGTGTTTTATGACAGATACTCGTGAAAACTGGACGTCACGATCGGGCTTTATTATTGCCGCGGTTGGATCGGCTGTTGGTTTAGGTAATATTTGGCGCTTTCCCTACATTGCTTATGAAAATGGCGGTGGCGCGTTCCTAATTCCATATCTGATTGCGATTTTTGCAGCAGGTTTACCTTTATTATTTTTAGATTATGCAGTCGGACACAAGTTCCGCAAAGCACCGCCGATGGCCTATAAAAAACTCATGAATGCAGAATCTCTGGGTTGGTGGCAGGTGATGGTGACCCTGATCATCGGTATTTATTATGCCAGCGTATTGTCCTGGGCCGGCAGCTATATGTTCTATTCCTTTGGACAGCAGTGGGGAACAGATACTCAGGGCTTCTTCTTCAACAGCTACCTTCAAAATGGTGAGGGCCTGACTTTCGGTTTTGTACCTGTACTGTTCTTTGGTCTGGTAGTCGTTTGGGCGGTGGTCATGCTGATTCTTTACGGTGGGGTACGCCGTGGGGTGGAACTGGCGAATAAAATCTTTATGCCATTGCTGGTGATTTTATTCACGATCCTGGTGAT
This sequence comes from Acinetobacter sp. ANC 5378, assembly GCF_013004315.1. NCBI lineage: Bacteria > Pseudomonadati > Pseudomonadota > Gammaproteobacteria > Moraxellales > Moraxellaceae > Acinetobacter > Acinetobacter sp. ANC 5378. The sequence continues at coordinate 132,021 of NZ_JABERK010000023.1, read as the reverse complement.
TCAGGCGGTACGTTTACCCGGTGCCGTTGATGGTTTAAATGCCTTCTTTACCCCGAACTGGGACGCCATGACCAATTATAAAGTCTGGCTGGCAGCTTTTGGTCACATCTTCTTCTCACTATCGGTGGGCTTCGGGATTATGTTGACTTATTCTTCTTATTTGAAACGCAAAACCAACCTGACTGGTTCAGGCATCGTGGTGGCATTGGCTAACTCGTCTTTTGAAATTCTGGCGGGTATTGGTGTCTTTGCAGCGCTTGGTTTTATGGCGTTCAGCTCAGGTGCCAAAGTTGAAGATGTAGTGTCCGGTGGTATCGGTCTGGCCTTTATTGCCTTCCCGAAAATCATTTCCAGTTTAGGCTCAGGCGGTGACCTGTTCGGCTTCCTGTTCTTTGGTTCATTGACGGTAGCGGGTATTACCTCTATGGTGAGCATCCTGCAAGTTCCGATTGCGGCGTTCCAGGACAAACTGGGCTGGTCAAAGAACAAGTCAGTGACGATTATTGCTGGTGGTTCAGCAGTGATTTCTACCCTAATGTTCTCGACACATAGTGCGATTACCTTTGTCGATATCATCGACTACTTTGCCAATAACATCGGTATTGTCGGTGGTGGTTTGTTATCGATTATTTTATTGTCCTGGTTCCGCCGTCCATTGATGAAACAGCTAGAAATACATGTGAACGAGTTTTCCAGTGTGAAACTTGGTGCCAGCTGGAAGTTCATGCTGACCGTGATCACGCCGTTGTCTTTATTATTGGCATTGGGTTTAACCCTGAAATCAATCATGGCAGAAGGCTATGGTGATTATCCCGCAAGTACGCTGTGGGTGATCGGTGGGGGCACTATTGCATTCTTTATTCTGGGCGCCGTTCTATTAAGCCTAGTTAAAGATCGTCATAGTTAGGAGAAGGAATATGAATACATCTGCATTGATCATGATGATTTTCTCCATTGTTTTATTATGGGGTGGTCTGGTACTGTCTGTAATTCATCTGGCAAAAAATCCGGAAGAACCAGAAGACTAACAATCTTCAAATAAACTGATTGTTGTTGTAAACGAAAGTCATTATCATTTATGATGATGGCTTTTTTGTTTCTGAAATGGAGCATGACATCCTTAGCCCTCAGTTTCGTGATCTTTAATTTGTCTGTTAAAAAACATAGACACAAAAAAGGTGGCTCAAAAGCCACCTTTTTTGATTTGCATCTCGGTTATGTCATTATGCAGTTTTCTGGATACGGCAATAGAAGAAACCATCGCCATGACCCACTTGTGGCAGCAACTGGCGACCGTGAATTTGTTCAATTCCCCAATCAGCATCAATTTTTTGTTCTTGCGCATCGGCGTGATTAGCGAAGAAATCGACCATTTGCTGTTCATTTTCAGCTTTTAAAATCGAGCAGGTGATGTACAGCAAGGTGCCACCGACTTTCAGCTGTTGCCACATATTTTCAAGAATCTGTTTTTGCAACTGAACAGTTTTGGCAATATCACCCGACTGACGCAATAAACGAATGTCTGGATGGCGACGGATCACCCCAATCGCGGAACAAGGCGCGTCCAGTACGATGCAATCTGCAAGCTCAGGCGCAGTCCATTTCACTGCATCGGCAGTGATAATTTCAACGTGTTTGCCATCGAGAACCAGACGTTCCAGGTTTTCAGACACACGTTTTAAGCGTTTTTCGTCTTGGTCGAGTGCAATCAGTTTTTTCGGCTGATATTTCTCTAAAAGATGCGCCGTTTTACCACCGGGTGCTGCACAGGCATCAATGACAAATTTGCCATCCAGATTAGGTACTAAGCTTGCACAAAGCTGAGCGTGTTCATCTTGTACCGAAAAACCGCCGGCTTCAAAACCTGGCAGGCTCGGCACATGAATACTTTCATCCAGTACAATACCAACATCCGAAAGTTCACAACGATGTGCATCGATGCCTTCATCTTCCAGAATGTCGAGGTATTCTTCGCGGCTGACCTGGCGGGTATTGACACGTAAAGTCAGTGGCGCAACCTGTTTAAGCTCATAGCTGATTTCAGCCAGTTGCTCGCCCCAGTCCTTTTTCAAACGTTTTGATAACCAGCTTGGCAAATTTGATGCCTGTTCCAGGACATCGTAGAACTGCTCGGTTTCACGCGTTGCACGGCGTAAAATGGCATTCACCACGCCACTTAAACTTTCCATGCCCAGTTGTTTGCTGGCTTCTACCGTTTCAGAAATTGCAGCATGTGCAGCCACACGGGTACATAGCAATTGATATAAACCGACATATAAACAGGTTTCAACCACTGCATTTTGAAGCGGTACAGAAAGCAGCGGTAAAGTCACCTGTTTCAATGCGTGCCACTGGCGTAGACAACCAAGAACCAGTTCGTGATACAATGCGCGGTCTTTATCTGACACGATATTCATGTGTTGATTTAACACCGATGCCAGTGATTGACCATTTTGGACAGCCAATAACGTTTTAACAACCTGAGCACGTAAGTTTAAAGTCTTACCAGAGGCGTGGGGAGATTGTCTCATTATAAAATTTGTCCGATATTCAGTTTTTGAGTTTGTAAAATTTGTACGGCATTCAGCGGTTTGCCACCCGGCCATTGTAAAGCAGTTAGCGTGATTACAGTGTTATTTGCGCAGGCAACATGTACACCGTGTTTATCAATCGCAATGATTTCACCCACTTGGGCATTTTCTGCAGTGGCATTGGATAACTGGGAATTCCATACCCGTAAGTTGTTTTGCTCATCAAGTACGATAAATGCCACGGGCCACGGATTAAAAGCACGAATATTACGGTCGATTTGTACCGCATCGATTGACCAGTCAATTTGAGCTTCAGCTTTTGACAATTTGTGCGCATAGACAGTTAAAGCTTCATCTTGAACTTCACGCGTATCTAAATAGTGTTGCAGTTTTTCTTCTGACTCTAAAACAGCGGCAATCGCGGTTGCACCTTGAATGGCCAATTTGTCATGCAAAGTGGCTGAAGTATCTGTGGCTTCAATTGGGCAGATGGTTTTATACATCATGTCACCGGTGTCCAGACCTGCGGCCATTTTCATAATGGTCACGCCTGTTTCGCGATCACCTGTGGCAATGGCACGTTGAATCGGTGCTGCACCGCGCCAGCGTGGCAATAAAGAGCCATGAATATTTAAACAACCATATTTAGGCGTGTCTAAAACCACTTGTGGCAAGATCAAGCCATACGCTGCTACCACCATAATGTCCGCACCCAAGGCAGCCAATTCCTGTTGCGCAGCCAGACCTTCTTCAGTCGATGATTTGAAATGTAGCGGTTGATAAACCGGAATGTTGTGTTCTAAAGCCAATTGTTTGACGGCGGATGCGTGAAGTTTTTGCCCGCGACCTGCTTTGCGGTCAGGTTGGGTATAAACAGCCACAATTTCATGGTCGGTTTTTAACAGCGCGTTTAAAGCGACAGCTGCAAATTCTGGGGTACCCGCAAAGATGATTTTCACACATGAAATTCCAAATAAACTTAACTTATTATAAGGCAAAACCAGAGCCAGACCTAAGGTCGTGTACATGAACTCACAAGCTACTGAAACTAAGATACTTATCGAAGATTTTTGAAGCTGGATCTTTATTTAAGATGGGTTAGTAATAAAATAAAGTAATGCAAAATTAAAAAATTATTCATGAAAGTTTTGTATTTAATTCAGTGCTATGGCGTTATATTAGCTTTCAGTATCAGTTTATTTTATATGAATCGTCGAAAGATCCATAGATTTCTCTCATAAAAGATCATGCTTTTGAGACTTTGCTTAACCGCAAGCTGTAGTAAGATAGGTCTATATTTCGACTGATTTAGCGTTATATATCAGTATCATTCAGCCAGAGTGAATCCTAGAATTCATTTCGAGCACAAACTTTGTTGGAAATACACAATGCCTGACTATCGTTCAAAAACATCGACACACGGAAGAAATATGGCTGGCGCACGTGGCTTATGGCGTGCAACCGGCATGAAAGATGAAGATTTTGGTAAACCGATTATTGCGGTGGTCAACTCTTTCACGCAGTTTGTACCGGGTCATGTGCATCTGAAAGACTTAGGTCAGCTTGTGGCACGTCAAATTGAAGCGTCAGGCGGTGTAGCCAAAGAATTCAATACCATTGCCGTGGATGACGGGATCGCGATGGGTCATGACGGCATGCTGTATTCATTGCCTTCACGTGACCTGATTGCGGACTCAGTGGAATATATGGTCAGCGCGCACTGTGCGGATGCCATGGTGTGTATTTCCAACTGTGACAAAATCACTCCGGGGATGTTGATGGCAGCAATGCGCCTGAACATTCCAGTGGTATTCGTTTCTGGCGGTCCAATGGAAGCCGGTAAAGTCAAAATCCGTGGCAATGAAAAAGCCATCGATTTGATTGACGCAATGATTGTTGCTGCAGATGACAGCTTTAGCGATGAAGAAGTTGCAGAATACGAACGTTCGGCGTGTCCAACTTGTGGTTCATGTTCAGGCATGTTCACAGCCAACTCAATGAACTGTTTGACTGAAGCTTTAGGTTTATCTTTACCGGGTAATGGTTCAACACTTGCAACCCACGCCAACCGTAAAAAGCTTTTTGAGCGTGCCGGTCAACTGATTGTTGAGATTACTAAACGTCATTATGAACAAGACGATTACAGCGTTCTTCCACGTTCAATTGCCACCAAAGCATCGTATGAAAATGCTATGACTTTGGATATCGCGATGGGTGGTTCAACCAATACCGTACTTCACTTGTTGGCTGCTGCAAATGAAGCAGGTGTTGACTTTACCATGGACGACATCGATCGTTTATCTCGTAAAGTGCCGGTACTGTGTAAAGTAGCGCCTGCAAAACAAGACGTGCATATGGAAGACGTACATCGCGCCGGCGGTATTATGTCGATTCTTGGAGAGCTTGACCGCGCAGGTCTGTTAATCACCGATGTTCCAACGGTTCATGAAAAAACCTTAAAAGACGCTTTGGATAAATGGGACATCATCCGTACTGAAGATCCGGAAGTATATCAATTCTTCCGTTCAGCACCGGGCGGTGTACCGACGCAAACAGCATTCTCGCAAGATCGCTACTATCAAACTTTAGATGGCAATCGTGAAACGGGTGTGATCCGTAATGCAGAACACGCCTTCTCGAAAGACGGTGGTTTGGCTGTACTTTACGGCAACATCGCGCTGGATGGCTGTATCGTAAAAACTGCCGGTGTAGATGAATCTATTTTGAAATTCAATGGTACAGCACGTGTCTTTGAAAGTCAGGATGCCGCTGTAGATGCAGTATTAGGTGGTGTAGTTAAAGCCGGTGATGTAGTTGTCATCCGCTACGAAGGTCCACGTGGTGGTCCGGGTATGCAGGAAATGTTGTATCCAACCAGTTACCTAAAATCGAAAGGTTTAGGTAAAGAATGTGCCTTATTGACTGACGGTCGTTTCTCTGGTGGTTCATCAGGTCTTTCAATTGGTCACGTGTCGCCAGAAGCGGCTGAAGGCGGTGCAATTGGTTTGGTTGAAGATGGCGACTTGATTGAAATTGATATTCCAAACCGTACTATTCACTTGGCAGTGGACGAAGCAACCATGGCTGCGCGTCGTGAAGTGCAAGAAGCGAAAGGCTGGCATCCCGTTGAAGAGCGTCCACGTAAAATTTCGAAAGCATTAAAAGCGTATGCGATGCATACCACAAGTGCGGCGAAAGGCGCGGTACGTGAAATTTAATTTGTAGTTTTTACAGGTTGAAAAAAGCACTCCAGATGGGGTGCTTTTTTTATTTGAGATTTATAGGTTCAGCACGACGGAGTCTTAAAGGAAATTTTTTAATTGCAGTTTATAACCTTCGGTTTTACCTACTTTTGTTTCGACAAAAGTAGGTAAAACCATTTTCATCTGAAAAACTCGTCCGAAACTAGCATTTTTTACTTATATCGCAGAAACAGTAAATATTAATTGTAGTCCTGCCTCGGACAGTTGCAGATGACTTTGGCATGTATCCAAATGTTAGAGAAACAGCTGAAAGCTGTATTGCACAGTTTTAATTCTATACAATGACCTTAAAATAAATTGCTACAGACTGAAGCTTAAAATCGGTCATCGCCAAGGAACACAATAATGAGTAAAGAAAATATCCGAGAACATTCGGCACCAGTTTATGAAGGGATTGAAAATGCACCTGCACGTTCCATGATGCGTGCTACAGGTTTTAAAGATGCAGACTTTAGCCGTCCATTTATTGGTATTGCTTCGACTTGGGCCAATGTCACGCCATGTAATATGCATATTGATGGGCTGGCACGTGAAGTGGAAAAAGGGGTCAATGCTGCAAATGGTAAAGGCATTATCTTCAATACCATTACCATTTCTGACGGGATCTCCAATGGTACCGAAGGCATGAAATACTCACTGGTTTCGCGTGAAATTATTGCCGATTCGATTGAAGCGGTTGTCGGCTGTCAGGCATATGATGGTGTAATTGCGATTGGTGGCTGCGACAAAAACATGCCGGGTTGCATCATGGGACTTGCACGTTTAAACCGTCCGGGTTTGTTCATTTACGGTGGAACGATTAAACCGGGCGCAGGTCATACCGACATGATTTCGGTATTTGAAGCCGTGGGTCAGCATGCCAAAGGCGAGATCAACGAAATTCAAGTTAAACAGATTGAAGAAGTAGCACTGCCTGGGCCGGGCTCTTGTGGGGGGATGTACACTGCAAACTCGATGGCATCTGCGATTGAAGCACTTGGCATGAGCTTACCCGGTTCATCTGCACAGGAAGCTGTTTCAGAAGAGAAAAAAATTGACTGTCTGCGTGCCGGTGAAGCGGTGCTGAACTTGCTGCGTCTGGACATCAAGCCACGTGACATCATGACCAAAGCGGCATTTGAAAACTCCATTAAAGTGCTGATTGCCCTCGGGGGGTCAACCAATGGAGTGCTGCATTTATTGGCCATGGCCCATACCGCAGGGGTGGAACTGTCACTGGATGATTTCGTGCGTATCGGGAAGGATATTCCAGTGGTGGCAGATGTGCGTCCTTCTGGAAAATATTTAATGTCTGAACTGATTGCGATTGGCGGTATTCAGCCTTTAATGAAACGTATGCTCAATGCCGGTATGCTCGATGGTTCCTGCTTGACCGTGACTGGTAAAACCTTGGCTGAAAACCTGGCGGATGTTGAAGATTATCCTGAAGGTCAGCAAATCATCTTGCCATTTGATGCGCCGATCAAAAAAGACTCTCACTTAGTAGTCTTAAAAGGCAACTTGTCACCAACCGGTGCAGTGGCAAAAATCACCGGTAAGGAAGGTCTGTATTTCGAAGGTCCGGCACGGGTATTTGAAGGTGAAATCGGTGCCATGCGCGGGATCTTGGATGGTGAAGTTCAAGAAGGCGAAGTGGTGGTGATTCGTGGTGAAGGGCCGAAAGGTGGTCCGGGGATGCCAGAAATGCTCAAACCCACCTCAGCCATTATTGGTAAAGGGTTAGGAAAATCAGTCGCACTACTCACAGATGGTCGTTTCTCTGGTGGTAGCCATGGTTTTGTGATTGGTCATGTAACCCCTGAAGCCTATGAAGGCGGTCCGATTGGTTTGGTCAAAAATGGCGACAAAATTTCCATTAATGCTGAAACCCGAGAAATGACCTTGCATATTTCCGATGAAGAAATGGCAGCACGTCAAGCGGCTTGGGTGAAGCCAAAACCCAATTACACCTACGGTGCTTTGGCGAAGTTTGCTAAATTGACCACCGGGGCTGAAAAAGGGGCAGTTACCGATTTAAATTTAGATGTATAATTGATCATTCCCTAACAAATTGTTATAAACCCTTGTAGCACTACAAGGGTTTTTTTTCGAGGCTTATCTCATGTCACTGTTGCGCCGTTGGTTTGATCCACTTCGATCGCGTTGGTTTTACCAAAAGCCGACTCGTAAAGTGGTGTTATCTACGGAACAGGGTTTAAGTATCCATTTACGTCTGGATGATGTGTACAGTTATTTGGCTGTACAGCAGTTACCTGAGCTTGAAGAAATTTTGAGTGATCAACTCAAACCTTTAAAAGTCATTATTTCCAGCCGAACGGCAGAACCCCCCAATAATATGTCTGCAATTGAGTGGCAAAATTACTGCTTAAACGATGCCAAAATCCTATCTAAACAGCATCGCTTTAGTTTCCATGAAACCCCCGAACAACCACCCCTTGATGCCATAAAACAAGCAGAAACCATCCTTCGCAATACCCCATTACGCGGTCAAGATTTTCTCTATTTACTCGAAGATGTATTCCACATGCTGTGGCAAAAACAGTATGGAAAATTACGTACATTGCATGCCATGGCCAGCCGCCATCATAGCGCTCAAGAGTTTCCAGAACGTATTTTTAACGATGACGAAGTTCTTGCCAGCTATTTTGAGTTTGGTGAGCGTAAATACCATGCAGTCGATGATTTGCTTCGCCTGATGCGCCGTTTAAAACAACAAAAATTGCTGACCGGAAATCCCATCTTTCTGATTAATCATATTGATTGGTGTGAACATTTAATTAGTGATGCGGAAGAACTGAATGAAATTCAGGCGCTAGACCCTGAACTGGATTTGTATATTGCGCTGGAAGATCCGATCTCTTGGTTGTTGTTGGCCTATATTAAAGAAGAACTGGCCAACTTTTATAATATTCACCTGAATGTCTATCCGCTTTCTTATCATGGACGCGATCTATTTGACTGGGGGCTGGCGACGCGTCTTTCAAAACGCACAGAAGTGACATTTACCCCGTTTTGCCGTCCCACACAGCAAGCCACTTTTGAGATGGCGAAACTGTTTTATAGTGTGCCTGAAGAGCAGCGTGTTGAAGCGATGTATCGCATTTTGCAGGCGGTATGGACCCAAGGCAAGGACATGTCATTTAAATCACATTTCGATCAGATGCAGCGTGATTTAGAGATCGATGAATTAACTAGTGAAGATATCACTGCCAAACTGAAAGAAAATGACATACTCTGTGAAATGAAATCACAGCCTGATTTTCCAGTACTTGAACTTCACATTGATGGTCAAAGTTATGTGTTTAATAGCTTGTATCGGGTCTGGATGATTGAAAGTATTTTTAGTAATGTTTTAGAAGACCAATATAAAAGTGAAAATGATGATAGAAAAGATGAAGAAAGAAAAATGTGAGTCTTTAGAACAAGTCCGTGAAAAGATTGATGCCATTGATACTGCACTGATTGAAATGATTGCAACACGTCAATTTTATGTTGACCAATCGGTACGCTTTAAACGTACTGTGCAGGATGTGCAGTCACCGGAACGGGTTGAGCAGGTGATTAACAAAGTGCGTGCACAAGCGGTTGAATTGGGAACCGATCCGGATTTGGTTGAACACTTATATAGAGAAATGATTCAGCGTTTTATTCAACGCGAGTTGAAAGAAATTAGACCCTAATTTGATTGAGTCTAATGTCCAACATGCTATAAAAAAGACACCTTAAAAGGTGTCTATTCGAACTGTGCTGTCTATCTATTACACAAGTCGGTAATAGGTATAGTTCACTTGATCATTTTTATAAACTGCATGACTGTTTTGGCGGAAATCAGAAACCCATTGGCGGCCTGTATAGGCAGCAATATGACCATAAACATGCTTTTGGGTTCTATGAATAATATAAATATCGCCTTCTTTAGGATTATTAAAAGAGGGATTGATTTTTTTATAGCCAATTGTCTGGAGAGTATTTCCCCAATCTGCAGCTGCCACCGGATGGTTCACAATTCTGGCACCGGCTGACTGTAGTGCAATACGAATGCTTCGTGCACATTTTTTAGTACTGGTGGCTGACGACATACTATGTAATTTTTGCGTGAATTTACGCACATCAAGATAGGGGATGCCTGTATTCTTCTGTGGATTTTTGGCTCTTAAACCTGCTTGATTATCTTGATATTTCTGGGAGATCACTGCAGTGTTCTGGCTTGCAGCATTAATCATATTGCTATGATGTGCATCATAAATCATTCTTAAATCTCTACCTTATCTTCAATTGCTTTTAGAAAAAAATAGACAGCATTTTTCAGAACTGAAATACCAATATTTTTTTCCTTAAAGTTATTTAAACGATATGTTATTACATAGCGTCTTCTCATCGGAAGTGCGTACTTTAACCAGTTTATGATCAAAAATCCACCCGATTTGTTACTCAACAAAGCAGATGTGATGGTGTAGTACCTAAAGTTGAAGATATAAAAACCAAAAGAGGAGAAGGGATAATTTATAAATCAGATATTTAAGGACAACTTACAAATATATTATTTGTTAGATGAATTTTTATGTAATTATGTAATTAACTGATCGATTATTAATCAATTCTTAACATTTTGTCATATTTATAGTCCATATTTTTAACATTCCAGTATCAAAAAAGTCCAGATGCATGTGCAGTGTCATCTAAGTGGAATTCAGTTCATCATACTAAAATTTTCTGAGTAGCCGACATAAAAAAAGCAGCCTTGCGGCTGCCTAAAAATGTGTATTTATATTTATGATTTATCGCCCAAGCTAAAGAACCAGTTGAGGATTAATGCCGCAAATGTAGCGGTACCAATACCACCCAGGTTAAAGCTACCGAATTGCAGCGCAAAGTCACCTGTCCCTAAAATAATGGTCACCGCAGCTACCATCAGGTTTTTGTTTTTAGAGAAATCGACTTTGTTTTCAATCCAGATTTTCGCACCGGCAATGGTGATTAAACCGAATACCACAATTGATGCACCGGTTAAAATTGCAGTCGGAATAGTGTGAATAATGGCACCAAACTTAGGAGATAAACCTAAGAACACTGCAAATACACCGGCAAACACAAAGATGATGGTTGAATAGACACGCGTCACCGCCATTACACCAATGTTTTCACCATAAGTGGTCATGCCCGGAGCGCCGACACCACCCGATAGCGTCGTCGCAATGCCATCTGCCACAAAGGCTTTACCAATATGCGGATCCAGGTTTTCACCGGTCATGGCACCGACTGCTTTAATATGACCTAGGTTTTCAGCCACTAAAATCAAGGCAATTGGAGCAATGATCAGCATGGCATTGAAGTCAAAGACCGGAGAGTGGAAGGTTGGTACACCAAACCAGGCTGCCTGTTGAATCGGAGCGAAGTTAATCGCTGTACCGTAGCCCATCACATTGGAAACAATATAATAAGTCAGGTAAGCCAGCAACAAACCGATCAGTAACAACAGACGTTGCAACAACCCTTTGGTGAATACCGCAATTGAACCCATACACATTACGGTTACCAGCGACATCCACATGTTAAAGTTATTGCCCGCCACGCCTTTTACCGTAACCGGAGCAAGGTTTAAACCAATGATCATGACTACAGCACCGGTGACCACTGGAGGCATCAGTTTTTCAATCCAGTTGGTGCCGGTTGCCATGACAATAAAACCAAAAATGGCATACAGCACACCACAGGCCATAATACCGCCTGCGGCTAAAGCGAGATTGGCATTGGGTGCACCTGTACCTGAAGCGGCATAACCTGTTGCGGCAATCACCACTCCAATAAAGGCAAAACTTGAACCTAAATAACTCGGTACACGACCACCTGTAATCAGGAAAAACAGAATGGTACAAATACCCGACATTAAAATTGCCAGATTCGGATCAAAACCCATCAAAAAAGGGGCAAGAACCGTTGCACCAAACATGGCAAAAGCATGTTGCACACCTAAGACTACACTTTGAGCAGGAGGGAGATACTCATTGGTACCGACTGGACGTGCATCGATTTGACCTGAATAAGGACGCCATTTGGGAAACCAGCTGGACATAAAATGAGCACTCAAAAGATAAATTGTGCACATCATACTCTTGTTTTTTAGAAGATTTAATCTCTTTAACAATATTTTTGTTCAAATTAATGTACTGACTTTTCTTGTTTTTTTACCGTATGGTAAAAGTTTTGTTATTGGAAAATTAATGCTAAATCAGCGCATTAATAGAGTAATAGAGCCAGTCCATTATTCATAACTAATACTTATTTTACTTATAAACAATATGATATTTCCTGCTAATTGCTGAGCAATAAAAAAGCACATCCTGAAGATGTGCTTTGCTGTGCAGATAAAATACTTAACCGGTATTACGTAAACCTGCGGCAATTCCGGCAATACTGACCATCAAAGCATGATCGACCGGGGTATGTTCGGCCTGACATTCCGCTAAATAGCGACGACGGCGTTTCATCAGTTCGGCCTGTAATAAATGCAGCGGTAGTAAATACGGTTTACGCACTTTCATGGATTGATCCAGTACCTCGTTACTGCTGAGCAGTTGCGATTCACCTTTTAAAGCCAACAAAGTTTGTACCGCATCTTTTAAACGTTGACGCAGCTGTTCGCCCAATATTTTTAAATCTTCATCATCGGTTAAATGCGATTCGTAATATAAGGCCACATGACTGTCTGCTTTAGAGAGCACCATTTCCAGCATATCAATCAGGGTCTGGAAATAAGGCCATTGCTGCAACATCTCATCCAGCAGGTCTTTTTGCCCTTGATCAATCACCTGATTAATCGCGGCGCCTGTACCTAACCATGCAGGCAGCATCAAGCGAATTTGGGTCCATGCAAACACCCACGGAATGGCACGTAAGGATTCTATGCCACCGCTAACTTTGCGTTTCGCAGGGCGTGACCCCAAAGGTAACATTTGTAATTCAAGTTCTGGGGTAACGGTACGCAGATATTTCACAAAATGTGGATTTTCACGCACCGTTTCACGATAGACCTGTACTGATAAATCGGTCATGCTGTGCATTAACTGACGCCATTCATCTTTCGGCACTGGCGGTGGCAACAAGGTGGCTTCTAAAGTAGCTGCGGTATAAATCTCCAAATTTTGTAGCGCAATGCCTTCCAGACCAAATTTAAACCGGATCATCTCACCTTGTTCGGTAACCCGAATCGCACCCGAAATAGAACCCGGTGGTTGTGAAAATAGCGCTTGCTGGGTCGGTGCACCACCACGGCTGATTGAACCACCGCGACCATGAAAGAGTGTGAGTTGCACCGCATGCTTTTGTGCAACTGCAGTTAGTTCTTCCTGCGCACGGTATTGCGCCCAGTTGGCCGACATAAATCCGGCATCTTTAGCGGAATCCGAATAGCCAATCATCACCTCATGTTTGCCCTGAATATGCTGTTTGTACCAATGCATATTGAACAGGGTGTTCATGGTGTCGGCTGCGCCGTCCAAGTCTTTGAGCGTTTCAAATAATGGAACTACACGTAAGGGCTGTTTAATACCGGCTTCTTTCTGTAGCAGTAACACCGCGAGTACATCACTCGGATATTCAGCCATCGAGATAATATAAGCGCCTAAACTTTCTGCAGGCTGTTCTGCCAAGGTGCGCATGGTGGCAAACACTTCTTGCACATCCGGATGTTCAATCAGGCTTTGTTCAGGTTCATTCAGATGTTTTGGCAGCAATGGACGTTTGCTTTGTAATTCCTGCAACAAAAAGTTTTGACGTGCCTGTTCGGTCCAGGTTTCAAAATTGCCCAAGCCTAAATATTCGGTAATCGCGGAAATGGCTTGGCGATGACGCCCAGATTCCTGACGAATATCCAGTTTGAGCAGTTCAATGCCAAAGCAGTTCACGCGATGGATAAAATCGAGCAGTTTGCCATTGGCAATTTCAGGCAAGTTGCAGGTAATCAGTGAGCGGTAGCAAAGTAGCAATGGCTGTAATAATTCATCTTTGCTTTTAATCACCAAACTGTCATCGGCCTCTTGTCCTTGCAGCTTTTGTGCCAGCCAGTGACGGGTCGCTTTTAAACGTTCACGAGTATCTCGCAAATATTCACGGTACGGTTCGGGATGTGGATGTCCGAGTGCCTGCATCAGTTCATCGCTTGCATTTTGAATCGACAGTTCCCAGCGCAGGTCTTCAATATCACGCAAGTATAAATCCGCCGCTTTCCAGCGCGATAACCACAGCACTTCTTGGGTAATGTTATGCGTGACATTCGGGTTGCCATCGCGGTCACCGCCCATCCACGAAGCAAAACGAACCGGTGCAACATTTAAAGGTAAACGCTGACCGCAGTGGTCTTCAACCATTTCATCCAGTTCGCGAATGAACTTGGGAATTGCATTCCACAGCGTCTGTTCAATGGTGGTAAAGCCCCATTTCGCTTCATCAATCGGAGTGGGGCGATGCTGACGGATTTCATCGGTTTGCCAGGCTGAACAAATCAGTTGTTTGAGTTCTTCGAGGACTGCTTTGCGTTCACGCGGCGTGAGTTTTTGTTGATCTGCCTTGAATAGGCAATCATTAATATCGTCATATTTTTGAATCAGGGTACGACGGCTGACTTCAGTCGGATGTGCCGTGAGCACCAATTCAATTTTTAGTTCACAGATTTGCTTGAATAAGGTGTCTGATGAAATTTCATGGTCTTTAAATTTTTGGAACAGATGATCCAGTGGATTCGGTGAAGGTGCATGTTCATCAAACTCACTCTTACGACGATTACGCACTACATTGTACTGTTCGGCGATATTGGCAAAGTTCAGAAAGTGGGTAAATGCACGCGTCAGAGGAAGAATTTCCTCATCTTCCAGACTTAAAAAAAGTTGTTCGAGTTGTTTTTCTGCTTCAACCTGACCATCACGTGCACCTTTAGATAGCGCACGAATTTGCTCAACCTGATTAAACAAATCTTGACCTGCATGTTCCTTGAGGGTCTCTCCCAGTAAGTTCCCAAGTAAGCGTACGTCCTCACGCAGTGGAGCATCAATTTGTTGAATCATTTTTTTCATTCTCCTAGGCTTCTGTTCTGAATATACCCCGATTCGATGACATTCCAAGTAGGGGGCAGACAAAAGTATGTAATCTGTTGCTGCTAAAACTCGCAATTAATCTGTCAGTTAAGCTTTTAGGAAAATGAAAGCTGATTTTTTAAATAATCGTTTTAAATGTGTTTTTGATATTTCAGCATAAATAATTCAATACTGTTCAGAATAATCTGCTGCTTTTCTTCAGCAGTCGGAACATCCCGAACACCGAGCAGGACTTCATGATGGCGCATGCCAAACAACAAAGACACGATCAGCATGGTCAGCGTTTTTAATTCTTCAGCTTGAATAAAACCCAGATCAATTGCTTGTTGAAAGAAGTTTTCCCACACTGCATTCATGCGCAGGTGCGAAGCCTCATAAAACTTTTGTGCCAATGGATTTTGTGCAGCCGCCAGTTCCACCAATAACCGTTCCAGTTTAATGGCTTCAGGCAAGTTGGTGATATTGAGCGCCAGCTCGCAGGCATGCACGAATGCATGATGAAAATCACTGTCTGCCTGCAAATTCAGTGGACGTGCGCTGATCAGTTCTTCGCAGGTCACTGCAATCGCGCAGACAAATAAATTGGCTTTATCTTGAAAGTGATTATAGACCGTCAGTTTGGTCACACCTGCTTCTTGCGCAATCTGATTCATACTGGAACCATGATATCCACATTTTAAAAATAGATTTTTTGCCGCATTTAAAATTTGCTGACGTTTTTCCAAGTCCTTCGGGCGACCCACATTTATTTGCACAATTTTTCCAAAAAAATCAAAAAGGTCATTGCTTTGACCGATGAGTTTTAATTAATGTACCAGTAAGTATATTAATTAAAAAATAGACAATTTAAGATACTCGTTATTTTGCCCTAAAAAACATTTTTAAATAAGAGCGAATTTCATGAGCATAATTAAGACCGCAGTTGCTAGCATGATCATCGTTTGCAGTGTGACCTTATGGGGATGCAGCACGGATGCAACCGAAACAGAACACGTCCCCTTTGTGATGGTGACTCAACCGAATAGCACGCATAACGAGCAAAAAAGTTATGCTGGTGATGTACAGGCACGCCAACAAACGGCTTTGGCATTCCGGGTTGGGGGGCAAATCATTGAACGTTATGTCGATGTCGGTGATCAGGTCAAAGTGGGTCAGGTACTGGCCAAACTGGATGTGAAAGATGCGCAGCTACAACTGAATGCGGCTAATGCTCAACTGGAAAGTGCACAATCTGCAGCAAAAAATGCCGAAGATGAACTGAAACGCTTTAAGCAGTTACTTCCAATGAATGCGGTCAGCCGTTCACAATATGATGCGGTGGAAAACCAATATAAAGCGGCGATGTCAGGCTTAAAACAGGCACAATCCAATTATGACGTCAGCCGTAACCAAACCGGTTATAACCAGTTGGTGGCGAATAAAAATGGCGTGATTACTGCACGTAATATTGAAGTGGGACAGGTGGTCGCTGCAGGACAAGCAGCCTATCAAATGGCGATTGCCGGTGATCGTGAAGTAGTGATTGGGGTTCCTGAACAGGCCATTTCCGAGATTAAAGTGGGTCAAACTGCATGGGTGATCTTGTGGTCTAAACCAGAAGATAAATTTGCAGCCTATGTTCGTGAAATTTCACCCGCAGCCGATCAGTCCCGTACCTTTAGCGTCAAAGTTGCATTACGTGAAGGCAATGCTGCAATTCAACTGGGGCAAAGTGCTCGGGTATTTTTTAACAACACCCAAAACAATGTATTAAGCGTGCCTTTATCCAGTGTTTCTGCCAATGATCAGCATGCCTATGTTTGGGTGGTGAAACCTGACCAGACCATTCAGAAAGTCTTTGTGACTTTAGGTGCTTATGGTCGTGACAGCGTACCGGTATTGTCCGGCTTGAATCCGCAAGATTATGTGGTGATTGGCGGGGTACATTTATTGCGTGAAAAACAAAAAATCCAGCCGATTGACCGTGAAAACCGTGCCGTGAAAATTCAGGCAGGGACCGCATCATGAAGCAAGACCTGAATTCTGGATCGCGTTATAACCTGTCTGAATGGGCACTGAAAAATAAAGGCTTGATCCTTTATTTTATGCTGCTGTTGGGTATAGTCGGTATCGTTTCCTATTCCAAACTGGCGCAAAGTGAAGATCCCCCTTTTACCTTTAAAGTGATGGTGATTCAAACCTATTGGCCGGGTGCAACCGCTGAAGAGGTTTCCTTACAGGTCACCGACCGTATTGAAAAAGAACTGATGAGCACGGGCAAGTATGAGCGCATCATGGCCTTTTCACGTCCGGGCGAATCGATGGTGACTTTTGTTGCCAAAGACTCGTTGCGCTCCAATCAGATTCCAGATGTGTGGTATCAGGTCCGTAAAAAAGTCGGGGATATCAAACAGCAATTACCCAGTGGCGTACAAGGTCCATTTTTTAACGATGAATTTGGCGATACCTTCGGCAATATTTATGTCCTCACCGGCAAAGATTTTGACTATGGTGTATTGAAAGAATATGCCGACCGCTTGCAACTACAATTGCAACGCGTCAAAGATGTCGGCAAGGTCAATTTGGTCGGCTTGCAAGACCAGAAAATCTGGATTGAACTCTCCAATACCAAAGCAACTCAACTCGGTATTCCGGTCACGGCTATTCAACAAGCCCTGCAACAACAAAATACCGTGGCCAGTGCCGGGTTCTTTGAAACGGGAACCGACCGTATTCAGATGCGGGTCAGTGGTCAGCTACAAAGTGTTGAAGAATTAAAACAGATGCCACTTCTGGTGGCAGGCAAAACCATTCAATTGGGTGATGTCGCAGAAGTCTATCGTGGCTTTAGTGAGCCGGCTCAACCGCGTATGCGTTTTATGGGTGAAAACGGGATTGGCATTGCGGTCTCAATGCGTAAGGGTGGAGATATTCTGGCTTTGGGTGAAAACCTCGAAACCGAATTTTCCCGTTTACAAAAGTCTTTGCCTTTAGGCATGCAGCTGCAAAAGGTTTCCGATCAACCGGTGGCAGTGAAACACAGTGTCAATGAGTTCATGAAGGTGTTGGCTGAGGCGGTGATTATCGTTTTACTGGTCAGCTTCTTCTCACTCGGCTTCCGTACCGGACTGGTGGTGGCATTTTCCATTCCCTTGGTACTGGCGATGACCTTTGCCGGGATGAATTTATTCGATGTCGGACTGCATAAAATTTCATTGGGTGCCTTGATTTTAGCCCTCGGTTTATTGGTTGATGATGCCATTATCGCGGTCGAGATGATGGCAATTAAAATGGAGCAGGGCTATAGCCGGCTTGAGGCCGCAGGCTTTACCTGGAAGACCACCGCTTTCCCCATGCTGACCGGAACCTTAATTACCGCAGCAGGTTTCTTGCCGATTGCCACAGCAGCATCCAGTACCGGTGAATACACCCGTTCCATTTTCCAGGTGGTGACCATTGCCCTGATTGTGTCATGGTTTGCCGCGGTGCTTTTTGTACCGTATTTGGGTGATAAACTTCTCCCCGATTTTGCAAACTTGCCACAAAAAGCGCCGTGGTATCAGCGTCTTTGGGCGCGTCTACGCAAGCAACCTGAACCGCAACCGCTACAGCATCATGCCGGTGAACATCATGATCCATATCAAACCAAGTTTTATCAAAAGTTTAGAACTTGGGTGAATAGGTGCCTGACCTATCGTAAAACGGTGATTGCAGCGACGGTGGGTATTTTCATATTGTCGGTTCTGATGTTTAAACTGGTGCCGCAACAGTTCTTTCCACCCTCAAATCGTGCCGAAATTTTGGTGGATTTAAAACTGGAAGAAGGGGCATCGCTCACAGCCACAGAAAATGCGGTGAAGAAAGTCGAGAAATTCTTGTCGACCAAACAAGGTATCGACAATTATGTGGCTTATGTCGGCACGGGTTCAACCCGCTTCTACTTGCCGCTGGATCAGCAATTGCCACAAGCCAGTTTTGCTCAGTTTGTGGTCTTGGCTTCCTCTCTGGATGATCGCAATGAAATTCGCAAATCTTTAGATCAGGAAATTCGTAAATTGTTGCCGGATGTGCGTACCCGGGTATCTTTGCTGGAAAATGGTCCGCCAGTGGGTTATCCATTACAGTACCGTGTTTCTGGCGAAGACCTGAATCTGGTCCGTCAGTGGGCACATAAAGTTTCGGCCGTCATTGCAGAGAATCCGAATAGCACCAATGTCCATCTGGACTGGGGTGAGCCAAGTAAGGTTATTCATCTGAATATTGACCAGGATCGTGCCCGTCAAATGGGGGTATCGAGCTTGGATTTAACCAATTTCTTAAACAGTTCAGTGAGTGGTGCTACCATTAATCAATATCGTGAAAAACGTGAGTTGATTGAAATTCGTCTGCGTGGTGATCAGGCTGAACGGATTAATGTTGAGGCATTGTCCAGTCTGGCGGTACCCACTGCAAATGGTGTTTCTGTGCCGCTGGCGCAAATTGCAAAAATTGAATATAACTTTGAAGATGGTCTGATCTGGCATCGTAACCGTTTGCCGACCATTACCGTACGTGCCGATATTCGCAGCAAATTACAGCCGGCAACCGTGGTCGGTGAACTGGCTGAAAAAATGGATCAACTGCGTGCAGAACTGCCAAGTGGTTACTTGGTTGAAGTGGGTGGAACCGTGGAAGAGTCGGCACGCGGACAAAACTCGGTAAATGCCGGTATGCCATTTTTCTTGGCGGTGGTGATGACGTTATTGATGATTCAGCTCAAGAGCATGTCACGTGCATTCATTGTCTTGTTAACCGCACCTTTGGGTTTGATCGGAGTGGTGTTATTCCTGTTATTGTTCAATAAACCTTTTGGTTTTGTGGCGATGTTAGGCACGATTGCACTTTCGGGCATGATCATGCGAAATTCTTTAATTTTGATTGATCAGATTGAACAGGATATTCAGGAAGGACATGATCCATGGTCGGCGATTGTTGATGCAACCACGCGCCGTTGTCGTCCGATTGTGTTGACGGCATTGGCTGCGGTACTGGCAATGATTCCTCTATCTCGCAGTATTTTCTTTGGTCCGATGGCGGTTGCCATTATGGGCGGATTGATCGTTGCAACCCTGTTAACCTTGTTCTTCTTGCCTGCATTGTATGCACAATGCTTTAAAGTGAAAAAAAATAAGCAAAGTACATAATTATTTGACAAGAATCAGGTGCGAAATATTGAAAATTTCAATATAGTAGCACCTAATATTTGTATATATTTCTATAAAGCAATTTACTGCATATTAAAAAACTAAACGTGTAGTAAATGGGGTTAAAAAGCACATGAAGCAAGATAACTTAAGCCGACTTCGCCGTTCCATTGCGACTTCTTATGTCTTCATGTTTTTTGCTTTATTTACTGTGATTAGTGGCATATTTGCTTACTGGTATGCGCGCAAAGTCACACAAGTGGATGAGGTTGAAGTATGGCTTGAAGCTCAAGCGCTTTGGGTGATGCGAAATATTGTGATCTATTCTATTTTGGTGTTATTTGCTGCACTTTGGTTTATTCCGCTGATTTTCTTTTATTGGGATAGCGCACTTTGGGTAACCGGTTGTACGGTTGCTGGTGTAGTATTTACGATTATTGCCTTTTTGTTTCTGCTTAATGCTTGGCTTAAAGGCATCTCTCGATTTTTAAAAAATAAAGCCGTTTTCTAAGCTGGCTAAATTTTTTTCCATCATTCCCCTTGTAAAATTTGGATTGACCCCCAATTTCAGTCCACAGTTAAGCATTAAATCAAATTCCGTGAGGAGCATCGCCAGACATGGCTAAACGTGATTATTATGAGGTTTTGGGCGTCGCTAAAACCGCTAGTGATGATGAAATTAAAAAAGCCTACCGTAAGTTGGCGATGAAATATCATCCGGACCGCAATCCAGACAACCCTGAAGCTGAAGATAAATTTAAAGAAGCTGCTGAAGCTTATGAAATTTTATCCGATGGTGAAAAACGCAGCATGTATGACCGTATGGGGCACAATGCCTTTGAAGGTGGTATGGGCGGCGGTGGCGGCTTTGGTGGTGGTTTCAATGCAGAAGATATCTTTAGCCAGTTTGGCGATATCTTTGGTGGCGCTTTTGGTGGCGGTGGTCGTCAACAACAACGCGCACGTCGTGGATCTGACCTTCGCTACGTGATGGAATTGACTCTTGAAGAAGCGGTCAAGGGCGTGAAAAAAACCATTACTTTTACCGCACCTGCACCTTGTGATGCGTGTGATGGCAAAGGTTCAAAAAATCCGAAAGATGTTGAAACCTGTAAAACCTGTCATGGTGCTGGTCAAGTACGTATGCAACAGGGATTCTTCTCTGTTCAACAAACCTGTAGCACCTGTCGTGGTCAAGGTACCATCATTAAGAATCCATGTAATAAATGTCATGGTTCTGGTGTATCAGATCGTCAACAGACGCTGGAAGTTACCATTCCTGCAGGCGTGGACAATGGCGACCGCGTACGTTTAACCGGCAAGGGTGAAGCGATTCGTGATGGTCAGTCAGGCGATTTATACGTTGAAGTTGTGGTTCGTGAACACGAAATCTTCCAACGTGATGGTGCAGATCTGTATATGGATGTGCCTGTCAGCATTGCTGATGCCGCGTTGGGTAAAGAAATTCAAATTCCAACCCTCGATGGCCGTGTAAGTTTGAAAATTCCTGAGGGAACTCAAACCGGTAAAATGTTCCGCTTACGTGGTAAAGGGGTTAAACCGGTACGTACCAGTATGCAAGGCGATTTACTCTGCCGCGTCGTGATAGAAACACCGGTGAATTTGACTGCTCGTCAACGTGAGTTGTTAAAAGAATTGCAAGAAACGATGGATGGTGAGGACAGCAAATCATCTCCAAAGAAAAAATCGTTCTTCGGTCTGTTTGATTAATTTCAGACACAGTTTGAAAAAAGGGGGGAATATTCAATATTCCCCCCTTTTTTTATAGCCATTTAAGCGCTTATTCGATGATTGGTTGGTCAATAGCTTCCACATCTACCAATTGCGTTGCTGCTTCGCCAGCCGGTTCTTGCTTGGTCGCTGCCTGATTATTTTCAGCTTGAACCGGTGTAGCGCTATGGGTACGAATATTTATTTTGACTTGCGATAAGCTTTCTAAAGTATCTCCCGCTTGGATTGCAGGTTCTGCCCACGCTGTGCTGACGATGGTTGCCATAAAAACGGTTAACGCGATTTTTTTCGAATGCATGCTGATCTCCTTATAATTCATCTTTTGATCATTCGTGTCGCGTAGTCTGCGCAGTGATGTTTACAGGGAGATGAAAATCAGCAGCAAAATCATTTATTTTTAACGCTGAACGTTCAATACGGGAACTGGTCATGGCTAAGCCATTTGCATCGTGCTTTGGCATAAGCATTCATCATGACCGGTTTCTCTTTTTTCAATAAAAAATTTCAGGCTGAAACTTAGTCTCGGTACAGAGTTTTGCTATAGTAAGAACAATTTAGAAGCAACATTAGGAATATGTTATGTCAGCAGCTCCACGCATTGGTGTATTGGGTGCAGGCGGTCGTATGGGACGCATCCTCATTCAAGCAGTAAAAGAAGCAGGTTACCAGCTTGCAGCGGCAGTTGAACGCCCTGAAAGCAGCTTGATTGGTGCAGATGCAGGCGAGCTTGCCGGTATTGGTGCTGTGGGTGTTAAGGTTGTGGGCAATCTGCAAGACGTATTAAAAGACTGTGACGTGGTCATTGATTTCACAGCGCCTGTTGCGACTGAACAGCATTTAAAATTGTGCCGTGAAGCAGGGGTTGCCATTGTGATTGGCACTACAGGCATGAATGACGAACAAAAAGCATTTTTAGATGACAGTGCAACTCAAACCCCTGTGGTCTATGCAGCGAATTATTCTGTTGGGGTAAACGTCTCGATCAAACTGTTAGAACTTGCGTCCAAAGTATTTGGTGACACAGTTGATATTGAAGTGATCGAAGCACATCACCGTCATAAAGTGGATGCGCCATCGGGTACCGCACTGATGATGGGTGAAGCGATTGCCGGTGCTTTGGGTCGTAACTTAAAAGAAGACGCTGTGTATTGCCGTGAAGGGCATACCGGTCCGCGTGAGCGCAAAAGTATCGGTTTCCAAACCATCCGTGGTGGCGATATCGTAGGTGAACATACTGCAATGTTTATTGCCGATGGCGAACGTGTTGAAATCACCCATAAAGCCACCAATCGCATGAACTTTGCTTCAGGTGCAGTACGTGCTGCAGCTTGGGTGGTAGGCCGTGAAGCGCGTAAATATGACATGAAAGATGTACTTGGATTTAACGATATTCAAGTATAAAAATGCATCAAAATCATTTATAACAATACAACAAAATTAAAATAAGATGTTCAATGGAATGAAAAAAGTGATATTGATGGCTTGTGCTGTAGCAATGTTGGCTACAGTGCAGGCTAAACCTGTTGATAATGCCAAGCTCAGCATTAATAAAAACAATATTAAAGTTTGGACCTTTCAAAACAGTCAAAACCCTGTGTTTTTATACAAAGCTGAAACGACCTACGATACTGCGCTAGAAAAAGCGGTCAGTCTGATTTTGGATGTCGACCATGCGGTGAAATGGGTGCCGTATATGGGCAGTATCAAGGTCCTTTCACGGGATGACAAAAAAGGTGAATTTTTATTGTATATGGTGCTGGATTTTCCTTTTCCGCTGAAAGATCGTGATTTGGTGGTGCAAGGTAAAATGATCAAAGATGCTCAAGGTATTATCACGATTAAAAATAAAGCAGTCGATAAAGGCTATGCCAAAAATCCAGATTATGTACGTCTCACTCATTATGAGGGTGATTGGACTTTTCAGAGACTCACCAATAATAAAATCAAAGTTTCAACTTATGGTTATGCCAATCCTGAAGGTTCTATTCCTTTAACCTTTGTGAATATGTTTGTACAGCAGCAACCCTATCAGATGCTGCAAAAAATGAAGATGGAACTCGGCAAGCCATCCAGTATTCCCACTTTACCCGAAGCTTTGCGTTAATTAAAACCATTAAAAAGTCCGCATGATGCGGACTTTTTTCACAGTGTTTTATGAACAGGGATTGATAATTTAGTGCTTTGTTAGATGCAAGTTTCATTTGAATAAGCACCCATATTTACTGAAGAAACCAGACATGAAGCCTTCTGTATTTTGTAGTGGAGAAATCATGGAAAAAGTGGCGGTATATTAAATGATGATGAATTCCAATGCTGTTAATGCATTGCTGGGGTAATTCAATCTTTAAGTTTTCAAGATAAGCGTAATTTTGAAAGTTTTATTGTTGCTAAAAAACGCAGTAATTTGCAAAATATTGTTGACTGAAAATCAATAAATGAGTGGAAGATGAAATCGACCATCGAAGAACTTCACGCTTTTGTGACTATCGTGGATAGTGGCTCGATTGTGATGGCAGCAGAGCGTTTAGGACAAACCACATCAGGAGTCAGTCGAGCCTTACAACGCCTGGAGAATAAGCTGAATGTAACGTTGTTGGAACGGACTACACGTAAGCTGAAACTGACCCAGGAAGGGCAACTGTTTCTTGAAAGATCCCGCAAAATTTTAAATGACCTCGCCGAAGCCGAAGATGCTTTACTCAAGTCAGATACTGATACTTCTGGACTGATTCGGATCGATTCTGCAACGCCTTTTATCTTGCATGTGATTGTGCCGCTAATTCATGAATTTATGCAGCAATATCCCAATATCGAAATTGAACTGACTAATCATGATCAGGTGATTGATTTACTGGAACATAAAACTGATGTCGCGATTCGTTTTGGAGAACTGTATGATTCAAGTTTACATGCCAAATTATTGTGTCGCAGTCGCTTATATATTGTGGCCAGTCCTGCGTATTTAGAACAACATGGGATACCGCAATCTCCAGCAGATCTATCGCAACATGCTTTACTGGGCTTTAGTCAGCCGACCCATTTAAACACTTGGCCAATTCAATTCAATGGTGAAGATTTTATTGCTCATCCCAAAATAAAAGCCTCTAATGGTGAAACGGTTCGGCAATTAGCTTTACAAGGCGTCGGGATTACCTGCTTGTCACAGTTTCTAGTGGAAGAGGATTTACAGGCCGGTCGTCTGAAAGCCTTATTTGAAGATCAAATCAGTCTGCATTATCAAAAAATCCATGCAGTTTATTATCGACAAGAACACCTGCCGAAACGGGTGCGGTTATTTATTGAATTCCTGGCGCAAAAGCTTGCCGTGTATTTATAAGTAATTTAATTGTGAATTTTCAAAGAAAATCTGCCCAGCCATTGCGGTTGGGCAGATTTGAATTCAACAAGATCAAAGAAAAATTAGAAATCCGCTTTTAAGACAATCCGGTAACGTGCTTTGCCTGAGTGTAAGTGTTCAATTGCTTCATTGAGCTGTGACATTGGAAAGACTTCAATTTGCGGCGCAATATTTTTACGCGCTGCAAACTTGAGCATTTGACGCAGTGCAGCAGGCGAGCCGGTAGGCGAACCTGTGACCGATTTTGCACCACCAATCAGCATGCCCGCTGGAATTTGCATCGGCTCCAAAACCAGACCCAACATATGAATTGTGCCATGGGGTGCCAGACTACTTAAGTAAGCAGGCCAGTCTAAAGTCACATTGACGGTGCAGAGTAGCAAATCGAATTTGCCGCGCTGGGCTTTTAGCGCAGCCGAATCGCGACTATTTACCACATGGTCTGCACCCATGGCTTTCAGTTCTTCGGTCTTGTCTAAATTTGATGTGAATGCAGTAATTTCACAGCCCCAAGCTTTTAGCAGTTTAATTGCCATATGCCCCAAACCGCCAATCCCAATCACCCCCACATGGTGAATCGCTTGAATTTGATGTTTAAGCATAGGATCAAATACCGTAATCCCACCGCACAGCAGTGGACCGGCACTTTCTGGATCTAAATCTTCAGGGAGTGGAATTACCCATTGCCAGCCAGCGCGAACTTTGTCGGAAAATCCACCGGCATGATCAACAATCGTCGCTTTTTTCTCACCGCTACACATGACTTGCTGACCTGATACACAAGGATCGCAATACTGGCAGCTTTCGGCAGTCCAGCCGATGCCAACGCGTTGACCCACTTTCAAGCCTTTGGCTTCTGCACCCAACTGGGTAATGATGCCAATAATTTCATGCCCTGCGACTACAGGATAAACCGAAGATTTCCAGTCATTATTAATCACTGAAATATCAGAATGGCATAAACCGCAATATTCAACTTTGACTTCAACTTGATGCGCTTGTAATTCTCCAGCATCAAATTGATAGGCTTCAAGTTCTGCGCCAGCCTGCATGGCTGCATAGGCATGGATGATGTTGTCATTCATAAGTGAATCCTTTTATTATCTTGTTTGTGCTTTAAAATGATTTAAAAGAGCAGTGATTTTCATGATCATCGACCATACCGACAGCCTGCATAAATGCATAACAGGTGGTCGGTCCGACAAATTTAAAACCTTTCTTTTTTAAAGCTTTGGAAAGTGTCACACTGATTTCTGTTTGGGCAGGTGCCTGACGATAATCTGGTACATCATTATGTTTAGTTTGATCTGCAACAAAACGCCATAACCAGTCGCTGACATTGATCTGCTGTTGTTGTAATTCTTGGGTTAAATGTTGCCAGGCAATGGCATTGTTACGAATGGCTTTGAGTTTACCGATATGCCGAATCAAGCCAGCATCTTGTAGCATCTCTTCTAATTTAAGATCACTGAATTGTGCGATTTCGGCAATAGGGTATTGAAAAAAATGCTGACGATAGTTGTCCCGTTTTTTCAGCACCGTAATCCAGGACAACCCCGCTTGTTGGCCTTCCAGACACAGCATTTCAAATAAATGGGCTTCATCATGACTGGCTTTGCCCCACTCATGATCATGATAAGCGATATAAAGAGGATCATTCGAGCACCAACCACAGCGTTGAATCGACAATTTTTGATGCTCCTGAAGCGGCTTAAAGCTTAAATTCAGCCCATTGATCGTGTTGATTATCCCAATAATACAGCTCTGCTTGTGGTAAATCGGTGAATTGAATCCACATATCTGTGCCGGTTTTTTCGGCAAAACCGGTACTAATCAAAAGCGCTTCTTCAGTGATTTCCATCACCCAGCCTTGATGGCTTTTTCCAGCCAAAACAATTTTTTGTTGATTGCCTGATTCAGCAAATTCGACCAAACGATTGATCAGCGCTTCTGACATGAATAGTTCCTAAAAAATTAACGTAAATAAGGATAGGGGTTGACCACACCACGACCTTTACCATCCAGGTAAATCCCATAGTGCAAATGCGGTGCTGTATGCCGCGCATTACCGGTGTTACCGACATAACCAATCAGATCACCTTTTTTGACATAATCCCCGACATTTAAGCCGCGTTTATGCTCATCCAGATGGGCATAATAATGCCAGGTTCCGCCAGGCCCCATAATCCAAACCACTTTACCACCCAAATTGTTATTGCGTAAGTCAGCAATTAAACCTTCTGTGGCACTCAGCACTTTTGTTCCACGTGGAGCCATGATGTCAATGCCTTCATGGGTGCGTCCACTACTGCGGGAAGCTCCCCAAGTATCGCGTAACTGTTTGGCTTTTATATTTTGCACTGGAATAGGCAATGATGATTTCAGCTGCATACTTTTCAGCTTTTGTACTTGAGCAGGCGAAAGGGGTGTCGTTGAGGACTTTTTAGGACTTGAGGTACATGCGGCAATCCATAGCATGCTAAAACCAAGTAATAATGCATAAATAAAACGAAGCACTGTTCATCCTTTTTTCATTCTAATCTGTGTGAAAATTATTTGAATAACAGTGCCTGACTATGTCATAAATTTATGGCAGAGATCAATTTTTTCATCGCCGTGGGAATGCCCATTTCGGTTGCATTTTGTGTAGCTAACCAAGTGCCATTCAGTTCAATGGAAAGATGCTCTTGTTGATCCGCATCAACCTCAAAACACACCGCTTCAAGTTGCCAGGTAAAATGGGTAAAGCTATGCGTGATTTCAGCGCGTTGAATCACTTTTTTAAGTCCCAATGTCTGGCACAGGCTTTCAAACTCAACCGGATTTTCAATAATCGGCAAGCACCATAATCCACCCCATAGTCCGCTATTGGGACGCTGCTGCCATAACCATTGATCATTCGACTGAATCACCAAGACCTGTGCTGATTTGACCGGCACGGCTTTTTTCGGTTTTTTAAAGGGCAGTTCAGTTTCTAAACCCTGCTGATGCGCTTTGCAGTGCGGCTGCATCGGGCAATATAAACACAGTGGTTTTTTTGGGGTACATACGGTTGCACCCAAGTCCATAATCGCCTGAGTATAGTCGTGATTGCGCTCAACAGGACAAAGTTGTTCTGCCAGTTGCCACATCGCACGTTCATGTACAGGTTTAGTCAGATCATCTTCAATGGCAAAGAAACGTGCCAATACCCGCTTTACATTGCCATCCATAATTACGCCGTATTGACGTAAACCAAGTGACATGAGTGCACCAGCGGTCGAAGGACCAATCCCGGGAAGCTCGATCCATTCTTCTAAGTTCGTTGGAAAATAGCCCTGACGTGCCACAATTCCCGCAGCTTTATGTAAATTTCGTGCGCGGGCATAGTAACCGAGCCCTGCCCAATATGGCGCAACATCATCCCAACTGGCTAAGCCTAAATCGTTAACTGTTGGAAAGCGTTCTATAAAACGATCAAAATATTGCAGCACGGTTTTGACTTGGGTTTGCTGTAACATAATTTCAGATACCCAAACCTTATATGGATCATCAACCACTTGCCACGGCAGATCATGACGACCATGGACATCGAACCAGGAAAGAAGAGCATCGGAAAAAGAAAACTGTGACATGCGAACCGCGTATTTGGAATAGATGAATAGTATAGCGAAAACTCTGCAGCATTGCGGTTGCAACAAGACATAAAAAATGATGCCGCAGCATCATTTTTAAATTATTCGAATCTATTATTTACTCGCTGGTCATGCCCCAACGCTCATCCAGTTTTAAGGTCTGACCTTCATAACGTGGAATAATGTGAATGTGTAAGTGCTCTGATGCTTCACCAAATACACTGCCATCATTGAAACCAATATGAAAGCCAGAAGGATGGTGACGTAACTGAAGCTCATTACGTGCAAGCTCAAGTAAAGACATTAAGCTTTTACGCTCTTTGTCGGTGACCTCGAAAAAAGAGCTGACATGGCGTAGAGGAACAATGACAGAGTGACCTTTAGATAATGCATTCGGCTCAGGCAAAATCACCCCAAAGTCATTTTTATCAATGATGTCATATTCATCAAAGTTGCAATATGGGCAGTTTTTTTCAGTCATTGTTATATCCTCTTTAAAAATATCCGTGTAATTGGATGGGTAAATATAACCGTGTCATATTTACCCTAAATTTTATGCACCCAGTCGAGTTTTTAATAATTCGTACATGGCAGATAGACCTTTTTGTTCAGCTTCAGCGTTATAGCCCAGATCAACCCCATTCTGTTTAGCACGTTCATCTGCAAGTGGGTTACTAAAACCATGTTTAGCATCTTCAAAGATCATTACCTCATGCTCAACGTGTGCCGCATGCATTTCTTCCTTAAAGCGTGCCACATCATCCAGGCTGACCATGCTATCGAGTTCTCCGTGCAACACTAAAATTTCAGCTTTAACTTTTCCGGACTGGGCAGGTGCTTTCGGAGTCAATGTGCCATGGAACGTGACCACCGCTTGTAAAGGGGTACCAGAGCGTGCCAGATCAAGCACAACTTTGCCGCCATAACAGAAGCCTATAGCAGCCAGTTTATCTGCATTTACTTCTTCTTGCGCGGCTAATGTTGCTAAACCTGCAGACGCACGAGTCACAATTGTTTCAGGATCTTCAAAGGTTTGCATCATCCATTCACTGGCTTGTGGCACTGCAGTAGTTACTTTTTTATTACCATACATATCAATGGCAAGTGCTGCATAACCATGTTCAGCAAGTTCACGGGCACGCTGTTCAGTGTATTCATTTCGTCCCCACCATTCAGGTGCTACAATCACGCCCGCGACCGGTGTTGTCGATTCAGGCGCTGCAAAGTATCCAATTAAATGAGTTCCATCTGCAGCAGTGTACTGAATTTCGCGAGTTTTGATTGTTAGAGCCATTGATTCAATCCTTGTTCTTAGTGAAGTTGGTGTATTGATGAAAATATAGAAATAAAACATCTTTGATGATTGTACAAGATCGATTTATTTTGACTGCATAGTATTATTAATAAATTGAAACATGCTATTAAGTACGACTATTTTAAAATATAACAGTTTAATAAATATAAGTTTTTATTATGCTGTGTAGTGGAGCAAGGTAATATACGTCGCTTGAAAAAGAACAAGTGCACTTATATTGAATGCCAATACTGAAAATAGGTTGATTAAATCATAAAAAAATAGCGAGCAGGGAATGAGCATGATTTTTGCTCATATTGACCTACTCGTTATTTTTTAATATGGATTAAATAGGGGAGCTATTTAGTCGATTTAGGTAAGACTTCAAGAAGTTCTACATCAAAAATTAAAGTGCTATTCGGTTCGATCACATCACCAGAGCCAATTTGACCATAACCAAGTTGTGCTGGAATGAAGAAACGATACTGAGCACCTTCTTTCATCAGTTGTAAGCCTTCAGTCCAACCTTGAATGACTTGACTGACCTGAAATTCAGCCGGTTGATTCCGGGCAATTGAGCTGTCAAAAACTGTACCGTCTATTAAACGACCTTCATAATTGACTTTGACAACGGAATTGGCCTGAGGGGATTTCCCTGTACCTTGTTTTAATATTTGATATTGCAAACCAGATTTAGTGGTTTGCACGCCTTGTTTTTTAGCATTGGCTGTTAAAAATTCTGCCCCGATTTTGGCATTCGCATCTGCTTTTTGTTTCAGCTCGATAAGCTGTTTTGCATCACTGAGCTTTTTATGTTGGGTCAGAACGCGCGCCATTTCCTCATCAGTGAGGGCAGATTTACCGCCTTGAGCCGCGGTCTTTAAACCGAGCATGAAAGCATCTAAGTCCAAATCTTTTACAGATTCGGCATTGCTACGCCCCATTAAGTAGCCAAAGCTGTAGCCTACTTGTTCATTCAAACTACTGGTATTGGTTACGGGTTTTGCAAAGCTAGCCGTGGTGAAAAGGCAGAAACAAAGCAATGTTATAGGTGTTTTCATTCTCTTATCCCAAGATAAATAAGGAGAGCAAAAGCTCTCCTTGAATTTTTTTATTTTACTTTGATCAGTTCAACATCAAAAATCAGGGTACTGTTGGCAGGAATCATTCCCGGAACACCTTGTTCACCATAGCCCAATTTTGAAGGGATATAAAGGGTCGCTTTACCACCTTCTTTCATCAATTGCAGACCTTCAGTCCAACCCGGGATCACTTGATTTAATGGGAACTCAATCGGTTCACCACGTTCAATCGAGCTATCAAATACTTTACCGTCAACCAACTGACCTTTGTAGTGTACGGTCACCATAGAGTTGGCAGCAGGCTGTTTACCTGTACCTTCCTTGATGATTTTGTACTGTAAACCAGAAGCTGTAGTTTTTACACCCGGTTTTTTTGCATTTTCAGTTAAGAAAGAATCGCTAGCTGTTTGTACTTGCTGTGCTTGCTGAACTTGCTTCTGTTGCATTTCTTTCTGGAATTGCTCATAAGCTTGTTGAAGTTCTTGTTCTGTATAAGCAGGTTTATTTCGAGCGTGACCTTCACGTACACCGGTAACAAAGCTATTGATATTTAATTCAGGTGGTGTTTGATGTGCAACTTCGTAGCCTAGCGCATAACTGATTTTCTCAACAGCAGATGCATTCTTTGATGCTTTTGATGTCACAGTAGCCGGGTTTTGAGTTGCATAATAAACAGG
Source organism: Acinetobacter sp. ANC 5378 (assembly GCF_013004315.1). Taxonomy (NCBI): domain Bacteria; kingdom Pseudomonadati; phylum Pseudomonadota; class Gammaproteobacteria; order Moraxellales; family Moraxellaceae; genus Acinetobacter; species Acinetobacter sp. ANC 5378. The sequence continues at coordinate 100,199 of NZ_JABERK010000023.1, read as the reverse complement.
TACAAGTGCAGCACCGCCTAAAAGAACAGCGACAGCGATGGGTAAGGCTTTACTCATAGGTTTTCCCAAATTCATTTTATATTCAAAAGTTGCATTAATTTTAGCAGACTTTCCTATCCAACACGTTTCGAGGAAGCCGCATTGTACAGAAATCCAATATATTCTTATCAAGCCAGTTATTCTATAACAGACTGAATATATAAAACATTTTTAATACAATTAAATATGAAATTCTTTTTTGAGTAAAGGAAGTATTTTTATTGTTCAATTTTTTAAATATGTAAGCTAGGTAAAGAAAAAAGTCAGGTTTACCAATGAAATAGTTTGGAAATTATAGACGTGGTTCTTCATTGGAGGCCGAATATAATTTTTTGGTCGATTTGATAACTGTGAGAAAACTATTTCCCAGAATGAATAAAATATTTTAAACGATAGAAAAAAATAAGTGGATTAGCTTGTAATTTATGATCACGATTTTTTTTACAATTAAAACAACTGCAAATTCTGCTATATTATAGGGCTGTTTATAACGTAATGATGATGAATAAAGCATCAATCACATAGGCTTCTATATGTTACAACTCTCTGAACTAAAAATAGCAATTATTGGTCTAGGTTATGTAGGACTACCTTTAGCTGTGGAGTTTGGAAAAAAAGTTCCAGTTGTTGGCTTTGATATTCACCAAAAACGTATTGAAGAATTAACACGTGGCCAAGATCATACTTTAGAAGTATCGCCTGAAGAATTAAAACAATCGACACATTTAAGCTATAGCACGAGTTTGGATGACTTAAAAAGCTGTAATTTTTTTATTGTGACTGTGCCAACGCCGATTGATCAATATAAGCAACCTGATTTAACGCCACTGGTAAAAGCCTCCCATAGTATTGGTCAAGTCTTGGAAAAAGGCGATATTGTGGTGTATGAATCAACAGTTTATCCGGGTGCGACTGAAGAAGTATGTATTCCTGAATTAGAGAAAATTTCAGGTTTAAAATTTAATGAAGACTTTTTTGCTGGTTATAGTCCGGAACGTATTAATCCGGGCGATAAGCTGCACCGTGTGACCAATATTTTAAAAATTACCTCGGGTTCTACACCAGAAGTCGCTGACTTTGTGGATCAGGTTTATAACTTGATTATTGAAGCCGGAACACATAAAGCCGCAACCATTAAAGTCGCTGAAGCTGCAAAAGTGATTGAGAATACTCAACGTGATGTCAACATTGCTTTAATTAATGAACTCGCATTAATTTTCAATAAAATGGGTATCGATACGGAAGCAGTTTTGGAAGCTGCAGGTACCAAATGGAACTTCTTGCCATTCCGTCCGGGTCTGGTCGGTGGTCATTGTATTGGTGTCGACCCGTACTACCTCACGCATAAAGCACAAGCGATTGGTTATCACCCGGAAATTATTTTGGCAGGCCGTCGTTTGAATGATGGTATGGGCGCGTATGTGGTGACGCAGCTGGTCAAAGGTATGATCAAGAAAAAAATTCAAGTTGAAGGTGCTAAAGTTTTGGTACTTGGCTTAAGTTTTAAAGAAAACTGTCCAGATATTCGTAATACCCGAATTATCGATATCGTAAATGAATTGCAAGAATATCATGTCAATGTTGATGTCTATGATCCTTGGGTAGATGCTGCGGAAGCAGAGCATGAGTATGGTATCAGTCCTGTACAGTCTGTGGAAAAAGGTGCTTATGATGCTGTGATCTTGGCAGTTGCACATGAGCAATTTAAAGACATGGGCGCTGAAGCGATCCGCGCACTTGGCAAGCCTGAACATGTGCTATATGACTTGAAATACGTATTGTCTCAAGCCGAATCTGACCTTCGCTTATAATAGGACATGCCCTCATGAATCAATATCAACAGGTATGTGAAACCCTGCAAGCTCAACCTAAAATATGGTTAGTGACAGGTGTGGCTGGTTTTATCGGCTCTAATTTATTAGAAACTTTATTAAAGTTAGATCAAACGGTTGTGGGGTTAGATAACTTTGCGACAGGTCATCAATATAATTTAGATCAAGTACAAGCTTTGGTGAGTCCTGAGCAATGGGCTAAATTTAAGTTTATTGAAGGTGATATTCGTCAATTCTCAGATTGTCAAAAAGCCTGTGCAGGTGTGGATTATGTCTTGCATGAAGCCGCGCTTGGCTCTGTACCCCGTTCCATTGCAGATCCGATCACCACCAATGAGACCAATATCAGTGGTTTCTTAAATATGCTGACTGCAGCGCGTGATGCAGGTGTATCTAGCTTTACTTATGCAGCGAGTAGTTCAACGTATGGTGATCATCCAGCATTGCCAAAAGTCGAAGAAAACATTGGTAAACCATTATCACCTTATGCAGTGACTAAATACGTGAATGAGCTATATGCTGATGTATTTGCCAAAACCTATGGTTTTAAGGCGATTGGTCTGCGTTACTTTAATGTATTTGGTCAGCGTCAGGATCCAAACGGTGCCTATGCTGCGGTGATTCCAAAATGGACTGCAGCGATGATTGCCGGTGAAGATGTGTTTATTAATGGTGATGGTGAAACCAGCCGTGATTTCTGCTTTATCGACAACACTGTACAAGCCAATATTTTAGCTGCGACTACGCAAGACGATGCAGCGAAAAACCAGGTTTATAATGTGGCAGTCGGTGACCGTACCACGCTGAATGACTTGTTTAATGCCATTAAAGTTGCGTTGAACGAAAATGACGTGAACTATGCCAAAGATGCTGTGTATCGTGAATTTCGTGCAGGCGATGTGCGTCATTCACAAGCCAGCATTGCCAAAATTGAAAAGGCTTTGGGCTATGCACCTGAGTTCCGTATTGATGCCGGTATTCAATTGGCGATGCAGTGGTATGTGCAAAATCTGAAATGAGACTGGCACGTTTGGTCCGTCAATATAAATCGATTGGCTTAATTACTTTAAGTTTATTAGTGGGTGCGATAATGACATTTATCGCACTTCCTTTTTTAACGCGCCTCTATTCGGTTCATGATTTTGGTCAGTACGGTGTGGCGTTGGCATTTGTCAGCGTCTTGTCCACGGTGGCGAATTTACGCCTCGATCAAGCCTTGTTGGTGGCGGAGCCTGAACATCAAAAAAGCTTGATCTTTGAAAGCAGTGTTTTTTCACTGCTTTTTTCAGTTTTAAGCGCCGTAGTGATTGGCCTTATTTACAATGCGGAAATGGCGGTTGCGATTGCGCTCGGTGTGTTTGCCAATACCCTCATTCAAAGTGTCTATAATTATAAATTTGCCCATGAAGCGGAATGGTTTTGTGCAGGCTTAAATATTTTCCGCAGTCTGATTGTAGTGATGGTGCAGCTGAGTCTGCCGTTGATGTTGAGTATTAATTTACTCAATAGTTATAGCTTCAGTTCACTTGTCATGATCATGGTGCTGTTGATCTATGTGCTGAATCAGCGTCTCTATCAAATCAGTTGGAATGCCTTTAAAAATTATAAGGATTTTATTTTCAGCAATACGCCGCATGCTTTACTGAACAGTTTTTCACATAATTTGCCATATTATGTGGTGGCGCATTTTGTTGGCTTTCAAGCAGTAGGTTTTTATTCCATTGTCGAGCGGACTTTGCGTGTGCCGATTAATTTGATGTCGCAAACCATCCGCCAGTTCTTTATCCGTAAATTCTATCAGCAGGATTCTGCTACTGAGGCTTTAAAAAGCAGTGTCTTTTTAAGTCTTGTATCTTTGCCGTTTTTTGCGATTTTCTTTGTGCTGCCTGAATCTTTTTATTTAATGATTTTTGGTCAAGCATGGCAGGGAATTGCTACATATTTCCAGATTTTAGCCTTGGGCTATTGGGCAGTTTTCTGTAATCCGCCAAGTTCGGCATATCTGATTGCCAAGCGCCAAAGCCATATTTTGTTTAAACTGCAAATTATCGAACTCATCATTAAGTTTATTTTGTTTGCAGGGTTATATTGGCTGTGTGCAGACAAATTGTATATGTTGCTTGCGGTGCCTGTTGCGCTGATCTTCTATAATTTTGCCATTTTAGCCGTGGTATGGAGACGTCCAGAATGATCTTTTTTAAATGTTTAAAATTGCTGAACTGGTTCTCTGCACAGTGTCGAAAAAGCCTATACGGCATGGCTTTTGCCAGTCGGTTTAAATATTTTGGACGCCGAACCAAACTCGAAATTTCAGGTAAAGTCAGCATCGGAAAAAATGTCTATATTGGCGATGATGTTACGCTAATTGTTGAATCAGGCGCATCATTGATTATTGGCGATAACAGCTTTATTGGTGAAAGTTGTTATATCAAATGCTTTGGTGGAAAAATTGAGATTGGGCATGATGTCAGCATCAATTCCAAATCCTTTTTAAATGGCTGCGGCGGTTTGAAAATTGGCAACAACACCCGTATTGGTACGCAAAGCATCATGATTGCCAGTAACCATAAGTTTGATGATCCCGAGGTTTTGGTGAAAGATCAAATTACCAAGCAGGGCATTGTGATTGGTGAAAATATTTGGTTTGGTGCAAGAGTGACAGTTTTGGATGGTGTCATGATTGCCGATAATAGCGTGATTGGGGCGTGTTCTTTGGTGAGTAAAAACATCACTGAAGCAGGCGTTTATGTCGGCATTCCTGCCAAGAAGCTGGAAAAGTCCTTACCGAAGTTACCAGATTAAACCAATATGTGGGGCAGTATCTGTCAGGCGCATTTTCGGTTAAAATAATCTGTCGAAAAAATGGGCTGATTAAAGCCCATTTTCTTTTGCTGTTTCACTTGAATTATTGCCTTTATCGGATCACACAGGTTTCAATCATGAGCTTTATCCGTGCTGTTTTTAACGCTGTCTTTGATTTGGCCTATTTTTTTGCCAAAGGCAGTGTGGCATACGCGCGAAAAAAAGGCGTGACCATTGGCAACAATTGCAGAATCTATATCCGCAGTTGGGGTTCTGAACCATTTTTGGTGAGTATGGGTGATGATGTTACCGTCACCTCAGGGGTGAAATTTATTACCCATGATGGCAGTACCTGTTTGGTCAAAGATGAGCACGGTAAACGCTATCAACGCTTTGCCCCGATTCAAGTCGGGTCGCATGTGTTTATTGGGGTCAACAGCATTGTGATGCCAGGGGTAACGATCGGTTCAAATGTGGTAATCGGTGCTGGTTCCGTGGTGACCAAAGACATTCCAGATAATTCAGTCGCCATTGGTGTTCCGGCTAAAGTTGTTTCAAGCTTTTCCGACTATCAAGCCAAAATCAAAGCCACTTGCGCCAGTGATTCTGAACTTGCAGGCATCACTGATTATGCCGAGCGTGTGCAGCGCGCAATTGAGCTGCAAGCTCAAAAACAGTCCCATCATTAATCTCCCATTCATTAGGTTTCGTTATGCTGAATAAAGTCATGTTCTTTTTACCCACACTTGGTGGTGGCGGGGCAGAACGTACGGTCATTCAACTTGCCAACAGTTTTGCTGAGCAAGGTTTGCAGATCGATTTGGCAGTATGTAATTTGAATGGTGAAAAAGCGAAATTGCTTGCTGAAGTGAACAGCAAAATTCAGCTGATTAATTTTAATTGCGGGCGTGTGGCCAATGCCTTATTTCCACTAAAAAAGCGTTTACAAGAACAACACTATGATTGTGTGGTTGCAACACAAACGCATACTAATATTATTTGCGCTTTTGCCAAAAAATTGGCGAGGGTGAATACCAGACTGATTTTTAGAGAGGTATCCACGCCTTCTAAAAATATGAAGCTTTCAGGCTTCAAGAAGTTTATTTTGACTAGTCTCATCAACTGGACGTATAACGCGGCAGACCAAGTGGTATGTGTGTCGAATGGTGTCTTGGAAGATTTTCGTGAATATTATAGCTATCAAAAGCAAAATTTAATCACCATTTATAACCCTGTGATTGATGATGCCTATTTGGCAAAACTAAAAGTCCTTGTTGAGCATCGTTTCTTTCAGCCAGAACAGAAAGTGATTCTTGCGGTGGGACGTTTAACTGAAGCGAAAAATTTTGGCTTTTTGATTCGTTCTTTTGCGAAATTACATCAGCAGCACCCTGAAACCCGTTTGCTTATTTTGGGCGAAGGTGAACTGCGTGCTGAGTTTGAAACTCTAGTAGCAAGTTTAGGTCTGCAAGATGTAGTCGATTTACCGGGGTTTGATCCAAATCCTTATGCCTATTTAAAATATGCCGATTTATTTGTTTTAAGTTCAAATTGGGAAGGCTTGCCAGGCGTTTTAATTCAGGCCTTAGCCTCTAAAATTAAAGTGGTCAGCACCAATTGTCCAAGTGGTCCAATGGAAATTTTGGTAAATTCAAAATTTGGTTTATTGGTTGAATGTAATGATGTCGAGGGCATGGTTGCTGCAATGCAACGCGCGCTTTTCCAGAATTATGTCGAATATGCGGATGCTGAATTGGAACAGCATTGCCAGCAATTTTATAAATCCAATGTGTTAAATCGCTATTTAACGATGATGGAGAACCCATCATGAACAAAGAATTGATGGTGCATGTGATCACCAATTTTGCCGGTGTGGGCGGTGCCGAAATGATGCTGGCACGCCTGATCAAGCAAACGCAAAATGAATATGATCATGTGGTGATTGCATTGATGAAAACATCGGATGTCTATGCGGATACTTTGGCAATCTGTTCATCTCACTATGCACTAGCGTGGAATGGTTTAAACAGTTTTGGTGTGCTTGCCAGACTTAAAAATTTATTAAAACAACTCGCACCAAAAACAGTGCAATGCTGGATGTACCATGCCAATGTGATGACCAGTCTCAGTGTGTTGGGCTTAGCGAATAAACCGAAGGTGTTTTGGGGGATCCATCACTCACTGGCTTCTCCAAAAGAAGAGTCGATAGCGACTAAATTATCTTTGGCAATCAGTAAAATGTTGTCAGCCAAACCGGCAGGCATTATTTACTGTGCGCATTCATCGTTACACCAACATCAGCAATATGGTCTGAATAACTTGAATGCACGAGTGATTGCCAATGGTGTATCGCTAGATAAATTTCAGCTGAATCCTGTATTGCATGACCCGATTGTGATTGGTTTTGCAGGGCGTTATCACACGGCAAAAGGCTATCCTTATTTATTTGAAACGATCGCCAAACTGAAAGATCAGCCGGTTATTTTTAAAATTGCCGGCCAAGGTGCCCATTTAGACAATCCTGAAATCAAGGGCTATTTTGAGCAATATCAGCTCGATGAAAATCAAGTACAGTTGCTGGATCAAATCTCCGATATGCCTGCATTTTATCAATCGATTGATGCCTTTTTAATGACCTCGATTACCGAAGGCTTTCCGAATGTGCTGGTTGAAGCGATGGCATCGGGTTTGCCGTGTATCAGTACCGATGTTGGAGATGCGAAATATATCGTGCAAGAACTGGGTTTAATTGTTCCGCCACGTGATGCTGATGCTTTGGCAAAAGCAGTCATGGACTATGTTTATTTAAGTCCAAGCCAGAAGCTTGAATTAAAGCAGTTGACCCGTCAGCGTGTGGAACAAAATTTTAGTATCGAATATGTCAGTCAGCAGTATGTGGCAGCGTGGAGACAGTCGGCATGAAGTTTTTAATGATTTGTAGCTATCTTCCTTCAGCCTTGAATTTTAGGGGGAAACTGTTAGAAGCCATTCAAGCTAAAGGCTATGAAATTCATGTGTTCGCACCTAATTTAACTGACTTTGCTGATGAGTTAAATCAGCTGCAGCAGTTGGGCTATCAGATTCATGAAATTCCAATGCAGCGCACAGGCACTAATCCGCTCAAAGACTTGAATACCTTGATGGAAGTGTATCGTTTAATTCGTCAAATTCAGCCCGATGTTGTATTGTCGTATACCATTAAACCGGTAATTTACGGGACTTTGGCGGCTTGGCTGGCGAAAGTTCCGAAGCGTTTTGCGCTAATTACCGGTCTTGGTTATGCTTTTCAAAATGTCGAGTCGGGCAAGCGCAGTATCTTTCAAAAAATGGTGCATGGCCTCTATGCACAAGCCCTAAAACAGGCTGATAAAGTGTTTTTCCAAAATCCGGATGATCTCAAGCTGTTCCAAGACATGCATCTATTGTCTGTAAGCAAACCGACAGTGGTGGTGAATGGTTCAGGGGTGAATGTGCAAGACTTTGAGGTTATGCCTTTGCCTTTAAATGATCAAGGCATCGTCAAAGCCTCATTTTTGCTGATCGCCCGTCTTTTAGGGGATAAAGGTGTTCGTGAATATGCAGAAGCGGCACGTATCATCAAAGCCAAATATCCCGAAACTGAATTTCATTTGGTCGGTTGGATTGATGATAATCCCTCTGCCATTTCTCAAGCTGAATTGGATACTTGGGTCAGTGAAAAAACGGTAAATTATTGGGGTAAACTCAGTGATGTGCGTCCTGCAATTGCGGCAAGTTCGGTCTATGTGTTGCCATCTTATCGTGAGGGTACACCGCGTACCGTGTTAGAAGCGATGGTGATGGGACGTGCGGTAATTACCACCGATGCGCCGGGTTGCCGTGAAACGGTATCAAATGGGGTGAATGGCTATTTGGTCGCGGTGAAATCGGTTGATGATCTTGTGCAAAGCATGCAATATTTTATTGAAGATCCAAAGCTGATCACCTATATGGGGCAGCGTTCACGTGAAATTGCACTGAATAAATATGATGTGCATCAAGTGAATCAACATATGATGACGGAAATGGAGCTGATCTGATGCTGAAACGTGTCTGTGATGTGGTGATTGCTTCGACGGCACTTATCATTTTGTCTCCTTTATATGCTTATGTGGCCTATAAAGTACGTAAAAATTTAGGGTCGCCCGTATTGTTTCGTCAGGTGCGTCCGGGGCTACATGGCAAGCCTTTTGAAATGATTAAATTCCGCAGCATGAAAGATGCAGTGGATGCGCAGGGCAATCCTTTACCGGACAGTGAGCGTTTAACGCCATTCGGCAAAATGCTCCGTGCCACCAGTCTGGATGAAATGCCGGAACTGTGGAATGTGATCAAGGGTGAGATGAGCATTGTCGGACCACGCCCGTTGTTGATGGAATACTTGCCTTTATATAATGTTGAACAAGCGAAACGCCATGACGTGCGTCCGGGTATGACAGGGCATGCACAGGTGAATGGCCGCAATGCCATTTCATGGGAAGAAAAGTTTAAGCTCGATACCTGGTATGTGGAAAATCAATCACTTTGGCTGGACTTTAAAATTATGCTAAAAACAGTAAAAAAAGTGATTGCCAAAGATGACATTAGTGCCGAAGGTGAAGCGACTATGACCAAGTTCACTGGTACGCCGGAACAGAAAAATGACTAAACTTTATGCGGTTTATGGTGCATCGGGGTGCGGTCGCAGTTTAATGCCGGTGGCACGTCAGCAATTGGCACGTGAAAATGATACATCAGAAATCGTGTTTATTGATGATGTCTTAGATGACATCCAAGTCGTGAATGGTCATCGTGCCATGAACTATGTGACTTTTAAAGCACAGCACGCTGAGCAGAAATTTGCATTGATAGCGATTGCGAACAGTGCAGTTCGTGAAAAGCTAGCGTTACAACTCGAACAAGATGGTATTTATTTATGGTCTGTGATTGCAGACAACGCGGTCTTAATGGATCAGGCTGAGATTGCAGCAGGTGCAGCTTTAAGTCCATTTGTCAGCATTACCTCGAATATTAAAATCGGTAAATGCTTTCATGCCAATTTATATAGCTATGTTGAGCATGATTGTGTGATTGGAGATTACGTTACTTTTGCACCGGGCGTAAAATGTAACGGTAATATTCATATTGAAGATCATGCTTACATTGGTGCAGGCGCTGTGATAAAACAAGGCACACCCGATCAGCCTTTGGTGATTGGGCGCGGTGCGATTGTCGGGATGGGGGCTGTTGTCACCAAAAGTGTTCCTGCAGGCGTGACTGTGGTGGGCAATCCTGCTCGTATTCTCGAGCAAAAATAGATATTAAAGCTAGGAAAAATCCATGTTAAACACTGCATTTGAGCCGTGGCCAAGTTTCACCCAAGTTGAAGCAAATGCGGTTTCAAAAGTTCTATTGTCGAATAAAGTGAATTATTGGACTGGTCAGGAATGCCGTGAGTTCGAAAAAGAATTCGCACAGTTTACAGGCACTGAATACGCCGTTGCTGTGGCAAATGGTACGGTAGCATTGGATTTAGCTCTCAAAGCACTCAATATTGGTCAAGGTGATGATGTCATCGTTACATCACGTACTTTTTTGGCATCAGCAAGCTCGATTGTCACTGCAGGGGCAAACCCAATTTTTGCCGATGTCGAACTGGCTTCGCAAAATATCTCGCGGCGTAGCATTGAAGCCGTCATCACGCCAAATACCAAAGCGATTATCTGTGTGCATTTAGCTGGCTGGATGTGTGATATGGATCCAATCATGCAATTGGCAAACGAGCGAGGCATTTTCGTCATTGAAGACTGTGCCCAAGCCCATGGTGCTATGTATAAAGGCAAATCTGCAGGTTCAATTGGTCATATTGGTGCCTGGTCATTCTGCCAAGACAAGATCATGACCACAGGCGGTGAAGGCGGCATGGTCACCACCAATGATGAAACACTGTGGAAAACAATGTGGTCATATAAAGATCACGGTAAAAATTTTGACAGCATTTATAATAAACAACATCCACCGGGTTTCCGTTGGTTGCATGATTCTTTTGGTACTAACTGGCGCATGATGGAAATGCAGGCAGTGATTGGTCGTATTCAGCTGAAACAGATGCCGGAGTGGACTGCTAAACGTCTGGATAATATGCACAAAATTCAAAGTGCCTTTGCCAATAGCCCATATTTCACTGTCGCTCAACCCTCAAGTGATTATGTACATGCAGCTTATAAATGCTATGTACAAGTGAATATTGACGCTTTACCTGAAGGCTGGTCACGTGACCGTATCATGCAAGAAATTAGCGGTTTAGGTGTGCCATGTTTTAGCGGTTCATGTTCAGAAGTGTATTTGGAAAAAGCCTTTGATGGAACAACGTGGCGTCCTGCACAGCGTTTAGAAAATGCCAAACAGCTTGGTGAAAGCAGCCTGATGTTTGTGGTACATCCAACTTTGTCTGAGCAAAGTATTAGCAAGACAGTGGATGCGATTCAGCAAGTCATTGCTAAAATCTAAACAGCAAAAGGGCGTATAATTTACGCCTTGTCCAATTTCCTAGACCTTACTTCGAGCCCTTTGTGAAAGACATTATCCGATCTATAGCATCATTACCGCGTCGCCAAAAACAAATCGTTTTGGTGCTAATGGATATTTGTGTTTTGCCATTGATGATGTGGCTGGCTTATGCCATTCGTTTGGCACGTCCCAACGTGCAAGTGATGCAAGGGCTTGATGGCTGGTATGTGTATATTGGTATTTTTGGCATTTTGATTTTTGCCTTGCTTGGCATTTATAGTGCCATTGTCCGTTCATTTAATGAAGATTATTTACTGCGGATCTCCATTGGCACATTTATTCAAATTGTCGCTCTATATGCCATTAAAAAGCTAGATTTGGCTTTTATCCCGATGAGTATTCCGCTCATGTACGGCTTTATGCTGTTTTCGTACATGTGGTGGAGCCGTGCTGTCATTCGCTATGCAACGATTAAAACCTTTGCCAAAAAACAAACCCGTAAACGCGTGGCGATTTATGGTGCGGGACTTGCTGGTCAACAAATTGCAGCAGCGTTAAATCGCTCAGATGATTATTTACCGGTATGTTTTATTGATGATAAAAAATCACTACAAGGCCAATCCTTAAGTGGTTTGAAAATTTACTCACCCAAACGTGCAGCGACAAAATTTGGAAAATTTGCGATTGAAGAAATTCTTTTGGCAATGCCTTCAGTGGGGCGTGCGCGTAAAAAAGAGATTATTGAATCTTTTGATTCTGCTAACGTGAAAATTATGGAATTGCCAGGGGTAACCCAGCTGGTCGATGGTCGAGTGCAAATCTCGGATATCCGTGAAGTGGATATTATCGACTTACTCGGCCGTGATCCTGTTCCACCTAAACCTGAGCTGCTTGAGAAAAATATTAAAGATAAAGTCGTGATGGTGACTGGAGCTGGGGGCTCGATTGGTTCCGAGCTTTGCCGTCAAATCGTGAAACATCAGCCGAAACTTTTAGTGTTGTTTGAGATGTCGGAGTTTGCACTGTATTCGATTGATCGGGAATTACAGGTTTCAGGCATTCAGGTGATCCCAGTTTTGGGTTCTGTCACCAATCAGCAAAAACTGGAACGTATTATTGCCCAATACCAAGTACAAACGGTTTATCATGCGGCAGCGTATAAACATGTACCGCTGGTTGAAGCGAACCCATTTGAAGGGATTTACAATACCTCAATTGGTACAGCGCGTAGTGTGGATGCTGCAGTAAATCAGGGTGTTGAAACCTTTGTGTTGATTTCTACCGACAAGGCAGTACGTCCGACCAATGTCATGGGTGCTTCTAAACGTATGGCAGAGCTCTATTGCCAAGGTTTAGCTGCAACAAAACCGCAAACACAAATCAGTATAGTTCGCTTTGGTAATGTGTTGGGTTCCTCAGGTTCTGTTGTACCTTTGTTTAAAAAGCAGATTGCTCAAGGCGGACCTGTGACGGTGACGCATCCAGAAGTAACGCGTTACTTTATGACTATTCCGGAAGCTGCACAGCTGGTGATTCAAGCTGGTGCCATGGGTACAGGTGGTGATGTATTCCTGTTGGATATGGGTGAACCGGTGAAGATTATTGACCTCGCCAAACAGATGATTCGTCTGAGTGGTTTTCGTCCTGTCGATGACCAAGGTATAGGTGATATCCAAATTCAGTTTACCGGATTGCGCCCGGGTGAAAAATTGTATGAGGAACTTTTGATAGATCAGGAAGGTATTGAAAAAACAGGTCATGAACGGATTTTAAAATCTTTTGAAAAATATGATGAATATTCTGAAATTTATAATGTTTTCAATAGTCTAAGTAAAAGTGTTGATAATAGTAATTCTCATCAGTTAACAAATATATTAAAAAAATATGTTGATGGATATAGGGTTTATTGACTTTGTTACACTAATAAAAGTTGAGTCTTGATCCAACTAACCAACTTTAAGATATGAGAAAAATTGTTTCGTAAGGGAGATGAGGTCTACCTAATTTGGTAAACTTACTCAGTACCTGAGCCAGCACCGCTACGCAAGTTGCATGAACCTCATTCACCTGATTTTGAAAGTTCCTCGCAGTGAGTTTATCCCCTAATAATTCAATATATTACATTTTAGTTTACACCAAACTTCGACGATGATAACCAGACCATTTTTTCCATAAGTGCCTGTCTAAATGCTTAACCATTTTGAGTAGCTCATTTCTTTCAATTAAATTTACTCTTGAATCCTTCTACGGTTTTGCATTAGGTCTTGGGGAAATAGCAGCATGAGTTTATCTTTGTGAAATGGCTTCACGATATTGTTTAGTATCAAAGGCACCATCTGTATAGACTGAATGGATGTGCTCGTCTAATGATATTTGATCAAGTAAATCACTAAGCATTTGTGAGTAACTAACATTATTGCGAGTGAGCCGAATAGCCACGTATTTTAAGGGGCTTTGAATCTATACTAATATATTCTTGTCATCTGCAAATCGTGGTGTAATCAGGTGCTTTTCAATTAAGCTCACACATTTTATTAAGTCCTGTACAAATCTAGAGGCTATTCTTAAAAACAGCCGAAAATAGAGATTTTATCATCAGGCAGCATTGAAGGCTGTATCAGTGTCAGTTTGCTTTCGACCTCGTTTGCCTTTTGATTGTGTATGCCATTGAGTATGAGGATCAAACCAAATACTCAAATTTTTTCAGTTAAACAAAATGTGATTATATTCAGGGCAGTTAAAAGTACGGTAGACCTTAGGTGCTGGTTTATTCATTTTAGACTTATAGGGAGGAATAAACTCTCAGTCAGAGGTTTGTGCAACAAAGCTGACCAACACTGCCTTAAATGACAGCAACTACAACGAGTAAAGCTTTCTCAAAGTATCCCATCCTGACTTACCATGTTGATTATAAGATTTTACCCATTCTTCAACATTTCTAGAATTTATATTAAATTTACTACCTGTTGTTTTTGATCCAAAACCTGATAAGTAATATTGAACAGCTTTAAGTTTGAATTCTTACGAATATTTAGCCATAGAAAGGTACCCTCCAAATTAGATGAAGTGTCCAACTTTCGGGGTACAGTTCATAATGACTGGCTTTTACAATAAAAAAATTCAATTGATAGGAATCAGATCCGTTTTATCCTTGTCTTTTGAAGCTTTATAACCATAAGTATAGTTATAACTATAACCGCGAGTACCACTTTGAATATTATTCAGAATAAAGCCATTCACTTTAACATTGGCGTGTTCAAAACGATTCAATGTTAATTCTAGCTCTTTCATTTGTGATTTTGCATAACGTGCAATGATTAAATTCACGCCGGCATATTGTGAAATGATAATCCCATCGGTCACGGCCAGTACAGGAGGCGTATCAATAATAATATGGTCATACATAGGTGAAAGTTGTTCTAGCATTACAGCGAATTTTGCAGAGCTTAAAAGTTCTGATGGATTCACCGGACTTTTGCCACGTGTAATCACATCTAAAGTGGAAACTTCAGTCGGTCTAATAATACTTTCAAGACTTTGCTGATTATTTAAATATTCAGCTAAACCAGGTTGGTTGTCATGATTGAAATATTTATGTAAGTAACCACGACGCATATCCCCATCAATGATTAAGACACGTTTATTACTTTGCGCTAAAATCGTGGCCAGGTTGGTAGAAATAAAGGATTTACCCACTTCTGGTGCAGGACCTGAAATCATAATGATATTGTTTTTCGCTTTACTCATGGCAAAGTGAATTGCGGTACGCATGCTGCGTAAGCTTTCAATCGCAATATCGTCGCCATTTTTAATCGCTAAAATAGGAATATGTTTTTTCTTTTTCAGCAATTTAATACGGCTTTCTTGAATAGTTGAATGAGGAACAGTAGCATAAACCGGTAAATCCAGTTCATTTTCAATTTGACTTGAATCTTTAATACCTGAGTGCATCATATTACGCAGTAGAGCTAGCAAGATACCGAGGAAACCACCCACAAAAAGAGAAAGAGCTAATACTATAAGTTCTTTAGG
This sequence comes from Acinetobacter sp. ANC 5378, assembly GCF_013004315.1. Classification (NCBI taxonomy): domain Bacteria; kingdom Pseudomonadati; phylum Pseudomonadota; class Gammaproteobacteria; order Moraxellales; family Moraxellaceae; genus Acinetobacter; species Acinetobacter sp. ANC 5378. Next base: position 84,987 of record NZ_JABERK010000023.1, on the reverse strand, counting down.
TTTAATCGGTTCAATAGGAAGTACCGCTGTATCGACAACACGGACATTACCAATTTCCCCTGCTTTAGCAATACGCAGTTGCTGGTAAGAATTGAGCAAAGCAGTATAGAGTTGGGTTTTAACCTCAACCTCGCGGTATAGTTGTAAATAGCGACGCTGCAAGTCTGGCAACTGTTTTAAAGTACTATTGAGCTCAGCAATTTTTTTATTAATCGCTCCCAACTGTGCATTGATTTGCTGCATCGCGGGATGTTCGTTGGTATATTTTGCTGCCATTTCAGCTTGTTGCTGTTGAAGTTGTGATTTTTGCGTCTCCAAAGTAATACTTTGGGTTAAATACAATTCAGACTCTTTGGTCACATCAACGGTATTATATTGTTGACGGAAGGTGTTAAATTCACGTTCTGCAATATCAAGCTGTTGTTTTAATTCAGGTAACTGTTCGTCGAGGAATTTGAGTGTTTGTGCTGTTTCAGCAGAACGACGTTCAATATTTTGTTGGCTATAAGCAACCAGAATAGAATTCAGGACTTTGGTGATATGTTCTTTATCTTGACCTTGATAATTCAGACCTAAAATACCGGTCAATTTACCTTTTTCAGCCACAGAATAATTATTTGTGATTGAACCCATAGCGGCCGGTAAAGACATTTTTTGGATATTATAGGTATTTTTGAATTGATTTTGAGTATAGATTGCAACTTTCCAGGTGCCATGGGCTGAAGTGTACTGGCTTTCTTGGTTGGTCGGTGCATTAAACAGAATATGCTTAGTCTTTGCATCGGTTAAAGTAAATTTGTTTGCATTAAAATTCAGCAGCAAATTCTTATCTAAATAATAAGCTGGAACTTCAAATTTTCTAACCTCAAAAGACTTGGCATCATCCTGGAATACCACGGATTTGGCTTGATAGTGAGTTTGATAATCATGCGGGCTGAGTAAACGATCAAAAAAACTATTTTCTGTTCCGGAAATTTTTAAATCCAGGTTTAGGTTTTTAATGACCGAACCCAGCACTAAACGTGATTTAAGCAGTTCTATTTCAGCTTGAGCCGGTTGTTTTTGTGCAATCATGCCCGATAGATTACCCAATAACGCGGCAGAGGTGCCTTTACTTTCTTCAACTTGTACTAAGGCATCGACTGAATAAGTGTCGGGTGTGGTTCTTAAATACAATAACGCACAGACCAAACTTAAAATCACACACAGTGCGATGAGTTTCCATTGAGCAATGAGTGAAAAAAAAAGCTCTTTTAAATCAATGGGATCTTCGGTTAAACTATTTTTTTCGTTCATAATAATTATTCTAAAAGTTAAATATATTGTTTCCAATCAGCAATGCAACTTTGTATGAGCTGACACGTCTCATCAAATATAGCCTGATCGTGTTTGTACGGGTCAGCTACATTCTTACTTTGCCAATGTCCCAAACGGAAAGTCTTGCCTTTAGCAAAAGGCCAGATTTGTTCTAAATGTTTTTGCTGATTTTGGCTCATCACCAAAATTAAATCAGCCTTTTTAATCAAGTCATTATTCAGTTTCTTGGCAATATGAGGACTCATATTGATGCCTAAATGCTGCATGCAGAGTATGGCTTTTTGATCTGCAGCATGACCGATTAAACCAAAAATACCTGCAGACTCAATATGGAGTTGCGGATATTGCTGTTTTAAAAAGTATTCAGCCATCGGGCTGCGGCAGATATTGCCCATGCAAACCACAAGAATATTTTGAATATTCATATTAATTGCCCACATTATTGGCCGTATTAACAAGACCAGAAAAAGGAACAACTTGGTTAACCACACGTTGCCAACGAGCAAGTCCAGAAGCATCGACATAGACAATATCATTGCTGCGCATTTTAAATTGATTGGCTAAACCAAAGTCACCGATACTGGTCAAATCTAAATGATAAATTTCTGTAGAGGTAGCTACAGTATTGCTACGAACTACATAAATTTTACTGCGGCTGGCAGAGAGAGGATTTAAACCTAAACTTTCACCTAACACATCACTTAAACTCATGCCTTGATCCCGAAGCAGCACGGGTTGATTTTGCCCGGACTCACCCATGACATAAATTTTTTGATTTTCTTTAGAGTTTACATAAATGGTATCATTGGGTTGAATCAGTAGGTTATGTAACGAATAGCCTGATTTTTCCAGTTCAATACTATTCAGGCTATAAGTCTGACCTTGGCGAACAAGGGTAATGGAGGTGTTGTCACCTTTTTCAGTATTCACCCCACCAGCAAGACCTAACGCAGTATAAATACTTACCGGTTGATCACTTAAGAAAAACTGTCCACCATGTATGACATTACCTTGCACAGAAAAGCGCTGGCCTTGATAAGACAATACCCGAGCAATAACATCTGGGGTTTTTAAATAACGAGCCAATTGACTGCGTAATTCCTGATTGACCTGTGTTAATGATTTTCCGGCAGCTTTATAACGACCAATCATGGGGAATTGAATATAACCATTTTGGTCAATCTGATAGCCATTGCTATTATCCGTTGCAGCTGTACTGATTTCAGGATACGCCCATAATTGAAGGGATAAAACATCACCCGGACTTAAGCGGTAGTTCTGCATTTTATTTTGGAATAAAAATGCGTAGTTTTTTAGATCATGAATTTGGGTTCGTTGCCCAGCAGGTAGGGTGTGTTGGGTCAATTTTACGATATTTACTTCAGTACCTAGTTCGGTTTTATAGATTCCCTCTTTTGGCAAATCATAGGTTTGAAAGCCAGATGTTATTGCACATCCGACTAAAGATAGGCTTAAGGTTAAAATGCCTAAAAGGTGTTTATAGTTCACTTGAAACCCCCTTTATTCTTATGTATTTAAAATTAGTATTTATTAGTAGTTATTAATTTTTTAGTTTACGTGATTAACATTTAAAAAACTATAACAAATTGTATACCTTGTCTATACTTATTTTAGGTCTCTGTGTGAGTTTGAGTTGAGACATACTAATAAGATTGGCTCAAAACGAGTCTAAAAATTCCATTAAATAGAGTATAGAGCTATAAGCGAGTTGCTTAAGCTATTAAAGCGATATTTATTGTTTCTAAATGTTATTGTCTGATGATTAAGGTAGCTGTGCCAGTATAATTTAAAAGAAAATTGGTGAACAAAAAAAGTATTTCCATATCAATTATTTCTATTTTAAAGGTTTTTTAGATTTTGATCTTTATTAAATTTCATCTATATTTAATAGATTTTAGATGTATTGTATAGATGAAGTGTTAATTAATAATCTATTGTTAATTAAGAAAAATATGTCATTGGCTATAAATATTATTTGGTTTATATTGGTTGAAAATTATCTAAAAAATGGTAGATATATAACCTTTGGTAAATACTACGAGGAAAATACTTGTTTATAAAGTGTAACTAGATTTGAAAATAATTTTTTTTGTATATGGTTTGTGTAATAAAATTAATTTATGTTATAAACAACTAAGAAGAATATATATGCCTAAAAGGCATTGATTGATTAAGAATAATATTTGAAAAATAAAAATGAAAAAAGGAACGCTAAAAATGATGATAAAGATATTAGTGACTGGGGGAGCTGGTTTTATTGGATCTGCTGTAATCCGGCATATCATAAAAGATACTGAACATCATGTTTTAAATATTGATAAATTGACTTATGCCGGTAATTTAGAATCTTTAATTTCTGTATCGGATAATCCACGTTACCAATTTTCTGAAACTGATATTTGTGACCATGCGGCTGTAGAACAATTATTTACAGATTTTCAGCCTGATATTGTGATGCATCTGGCAGCAGAGTCCCATGTGGATCGTTCGATTGATGGTCCGGCTGCATTTATTACCACCAATATAGTGGGGACTTATACGCTATTAGAGGTTGCACGAAAATATTGGCAAAATCTGGATGAAGGAAAAAAGTCTAAATTTAAATTTCATCATATTTCAACTGATGAGGTGTATGGAGATTTAGAAGGTACAACTGACTTATTTACTGAAAACACAGCTTATTTACCAAGTTCCCCTTATTCAGCTAGTAAGGCCAGCTCAGATCATTTGGTTCGAGCTTGGCATAGAACCTATGGTTTTCCAGTGGTGATAACTAACTGTTCAAATAATTATGGACCTTATCATTTTCCTGAAAAATTGATTCCATTGGTGATTTTAAATGCCTTGGATGGTAGGCCATTACCCGTCTATGGCAATGGTCAGCAAATTCGTGATTGGCTCTTTGTGGAAGACCATGCTCGTGCTTTATATCGAGTCGCCACTGAGGGAGTGGTGGGTGAAACCTACAATATTGGTGGGCATAATGAAAAACAAAATATAGAAGTTATTAAAACCATTTGCCAGATTTTAGATGAACTAGCACCTCAGTTGAATGGTCAAAATTATGAAAAATTAATGACTTTTGTCAAAGATCGACCTGGACATGATTTACGTTATGCCATTGATGCCTCAAAAATTGAGCGTGAATTAGGTTGGAAACCACAAGAATCATTTGAAACCGGCATTCGTAAAACAGTGCAATGGTATCTGGATAATTTGGAATGGTGCCGTCGTGTTCAGGATGGTTCTTATCAGCGTGAACGCTTAGGGGAGGTAGTATAATGTTAAGAAGAACAAAGGGGATTATTTTAGCGGGTGGTTCGGGGACACGTTTGCATCCCATTACCAAAGGTGTGTCGAAACAATTACTCCCTATTTATGACAAACCAATGGTGTATTATCCGTTGTCTGTGTTGATGCTGGCGGGTATTCGTGAAGTTCTTGTTATTAGTACCCCAGAGGATATTGATGGCTTTAAGCGCTTATTAGGGGATGGGTCACAATTTGGTATGGAGCTGAGTTATGCGATACAGCCCTGTCCTGATGGTTTAGCACAAGCGTTTATTGTGGGTGAAGAATTTATTGGTCAAAGCAATGTGTGCCTAGTTCTTGGTGATAATATTTTTTATGGCCAAGGTTTTACACCAATGTTACGTGAGGCTGCAGAACGTCAAAAAGGGGCAACTGTATTTGGCTATCAGGTTAAAGATCCTGAAAGATTTGGTGTAGTGGAATTTGATGAGCAACAACGTGCTATTTCAATAGAAGAAAAACCGAAACAGCCAAAATCCAACTTTGCTGTGACTGGTCTGTACTTCTATGATAATGAGGTCATTCAAATTGCCAAACAGGTGAAGCCATCTGAGCGTGGTGAGCTGGAAATTACCACAATAAACCAGATGTATTTGGAACGTGGTGATTTGAAAGTTGAATTGCTAGGGCGTGGTTTCGCCTGGTTGGATACGGGTACACAGGGGAGTTTACTTGAGGCAGCTCAGTTTGTGGAAACGCTTGAAAAGCGTCAAGGTTATAAAGTTGCCTGTCTAGAAGAAATTGCACTGAATAATGGCTGGTTGAGCAAAGAGCAAGTTTTAGCGATTGGTCAAACTATGAGTAAAAATGGATATGGTCAATATTTGATTTCTTTGGTGAAGGAATAACAATGAGTCTGGTTAAATTGATTGATTTATCAAGTTTTAGTGATGACCGTGGTGGATTTGTTGTTATTGAGTCTGGTCAAACAATCTCTTTTGAAGTTAAACGTTTGTATTATATTTTTAATACATCTGGTAACAAACCACGTGGTTTTCATGCACATATTGATTTAAAACAAATCGCTATATGTGTAAACGGGAGTTGCCGGTTTATTTTGGATGATGGTCTCCAGAGAGAAGAAGTTATTTTAAACTCACCAACAAAAGGGCTAATGATTGAAAGGTTAACTTGGCGTGAAATGCATGATTTTTCTGAAGATTGTGTGCTATTAGTGTTAGCAAGTAGTCATTATGACGAAACTGATTATATTCGGAATTATGATGAATTTTTGAGGGTTGTAAAAAATGATGCTCGATAATGGGTTTGTTATCAATGCGCCAAAACATTTATTACCTTCGTATAGAATTAGTCCTTTCCGTACAATTGATATTTATAAAAATAGAAGCATTCAAGGTGGGGGCGAGATAGGAATTGAAAAATATCTGTCGAATAGATTTGAATGTAGAAAGATACTTTTGACAGATAGTGGAAGAAGTGCGCTAGACGCTTCTTTAGTTGCATTAGGCCTAAAAGCTGATGATGTGGTAACAATATTTACTACAACAAATAAATTTTATATTAGTGGTTGTGTTACAGATCAGATTGAGAAATATTGTAAATGGTCAAGAAAAATTGAAAAGAATACAAAGGCTATATTGGTAAATCATGAGTTCGGTTATTGTAGTCAAGAAATGAAAAGTTATGCATCACTAGGGTACCCAATCATTGAAGACTTTGCTCACTCATTTGCCTCAGATTCAATCAATAATGATGCTGGATATTATGGGGATTTTTTAATATTTAGTTTTTCTAAATACTTTCCAATACAGATAGGGGGAGCATTGGTTTATAGTAATAAATTTAATATTAAAAATAAAGAAGGAAGTGGGTTTGAATCTTATGTAAGAAATACTGTTTCTGATTGTATAGATTTAATTCCAAGTATTAAGTTAAAGAAGCTTGAAAACTATAAATATTATTCGGAACAATTCTTAAAATTAAATTTGAAATCTTATTTTAAATTAGAAAAAAATGACTGTCCTGGTGTTTTTTGTTTTAAAATAAATAATGATATTGATTTAAATAAAATGAAAAATTTTATTAATTCCCAGGGTATAGAGTCAAGCATTTTTTATGGAGAAAAAGCATATTTTCTACCATGCCATCAAAATATGAATAAGCAGGATATTGATTATATATATACGGTGGTTAAATATTTCTTAGAGGTTAATTTATAGTTGTAAACTATTAGTTTAGCTTGTTAATAGTGAAAGTAGAGGAATGGCAGATTAATTTTTTGAAAAAACTGATAAAAATATAAAGTGAAAAAAGTATTTTAATTTTTATATAGCTAAATAGCCTGAATCAATTACATTTTATTATTAAATTAAATTTAAAAAAAAGTGATTGAAATAGAACTGATTTAGCTATGTTAAGAAGACGGCGGTAGAAGGCTTTAGTTTCAGAGCTATAGTCCCTAATTTTTTTATGAGATTGATAACAATGATTCCATTTCTCGACCTTAAAACTATTAATTCTCAATATCATGACAAGCTTGTAGCTGCTTGTATACGTGTTATCGATTCTGGTTGGTATGTAGGTGGTAAAGAACTAGAACAGTTTGAACAACATTTTGCAAATTATTGTGGAGTACAGTATGCAATAGGTGTTGCTAATGGATTGGATGCACTTATTTTGACCCTGCGTGCATGGAAAGAATTAGGTAAATTGAAAGATGGCGATGAAGTGATTGTTCCATCAAATACCTATATTGCAAGTATTCTGGCCATTACAGAAAATAATTTAAAACCCGTATTGGTTGAACCAGATGCTGAAACTTTTAATATTGATGATAAAAAAATAGAAGCAGCTATTACAGCTAAAACTAGAGTGATTCTGCCGGTTCATTTATATGGGCAACTTGCAGCAATGCCTGAAATCACCGCCATAGCAGCAAAGTATAATTTACTGGTGTTAGAGGATTCGGCACAGGCTCATGGAGCTGAAATAGCAGGAAAAAAAGCGGGTAGTTGGGGGGATGCTTCTGGCTTTAGTTTTTATCCAGGGAAAAACTTAGGTGCACTTGGCGATGCCGGTGCTATTACGACCAATGATCCTAAGTTAGCCAATATGCTCAAAGCGTTACGGAATTATGGCTCACATGAAAAATATAAGAATTTGGTACTTGGTGTGAATAGTCGCCTTGATGAAATTCAGGCTGCTATGTTGAATGTGAAATTAAATTTTTTAGACGGGGAGAACCAGTACCGTCGTCAAATTGCAGATTTATATTTGAAAGAAATTCAAAATCCAGAAATTGAGCTCCCATTAAAAAATATAGATGCAAAGAATTATACACAACATGTTTGGCATTTGTTTGTTATACGCACCAAGCACCGTGAAGCATTACAAAAATATCTGACAGAGCGCGGGGTAGAGACATTAATTCATTATCCAATTGCACCACATAAGCAACAAGCATATAAGGAATGGGATGATTTAAGTTTACCAATCTCCGAACAAATTCATGCTGAAGTTTTGAGTTTGCCTATTAGCCCTACTTTATCAAGAGATGACACAAAAAAAGTTGTGCAATTGTGTAATGGATTTAAAGTATAGATGAAATTACTAAAAACTAGTGTACTCAATGGCATAGCATTTTTAATTAAGATCGCTGCCATGTTTGTATTGAATAAAATTCTGGCTGTTTATGTAGGGCCAACAGGATATGCAGCAATAAGTCAGTTCCAAAATTTTACTCAAATGATCATTACTTTTGCTGGTACCGCCATCAATACTGGTGTAGTTAAATACACCTCAGAGTATTATGAAGATGAAAATAAACAACGAGAACTTTGGCAAACTGCTGGAAGTATTGTTGTAATATGCAGTTTTTTGTTAATGATGCTGATAATTTTATTTCAAAAACCAATAATAATGTACTTATTCCATTCTGCTGAATATCAAATAATATTAGTATGGTTTTCTATATTCTTAATATTTTTTAGTTTTAATGCATTACTGTTAGCTATATTGAATGGTAAAGAAGACATTACTAAGCTTGTGATTGTAAATATTTTTGGCAGTATATTTTCACTTATTATTACATCATTATTAGCTATGAAATTTGGTTTAAAAGGTGCATTAATAGCATTATCTATTTATCAATCCCTTAATTTGGTAGTAACAGTTATGCTGTGTTATCGAACAGATTGGTTTAAATTTAAATATCTTTTTGGAAAAATTAATAAAGAAATTGCACAAAAATTAAGTGTGTTTGCTGCTATGGCATTGGTCAGTGTTTTCTTTGGAAATATTGCACAAATCTGGTTAAGAAAAATTATCATTTCTGAATTTGGTATGAATTATGCTGGCTATTGGGATGCCATGACTAAGTTAAGCGATGGCTATTTAATGCTAGTAGGATCAATTTTAAGTATTTATTATATTCCAAAGTTGTCTCAATTGCATAAATACACAGAAATAAAAGAAGAAGTAAATTATGGCTATAAATGGATTTTACCAATAGCAATAATAACTTGTTTAACCATTTTTATATTGAAGGAATGGATAGTTCATTTGTTATTTACAGATCAGTTCTTGCCCATGTTGCAATTGCTTGCATGGCAATTAATAGGAGATATAATAAAAATAGGGAGTTGGATTGTATCATTTATGATGCTAAGTAAGGCAATGACGAAAATTTTTATAAGTACAGAAGTTTTTTTTGCTTTAAGTATTATTCCGTTAACAGTTCTATTTATAGAATTTTGGGGGTTTAAAGGAATTGCAATTGCATTCGCTGCTAACTATTTATTTTACTGGATCGTTTGCTCTTATTTAGCATTTGAAAAATTAAAAGAGGTATAAATGAATAATTCAATAAGCATAGTGATACCTTTATACAATAATGAGAAACATATTTATTCTTGTATAGATGCATTAAAAAAACAAACAGATAAAAATTTTGAAGTTATATTTGTAGATGACGGATCAACTGATAAGACGGTTGAAAAGTTAAGTTTTTGTTTAAAAGAAGATATTAAATTTGATTATAAGATTTTACAGCAAAAAAATGAGGGTGCAGCTCAAGCAAGAAAAACTGGTATAGACAGTACGTCATCACAATATATTATGATATACGATTGTGACGATATAATATCAAAAGATTTTATAAAAGAATTTTTTAGAATTATAAGAAATAATGATGAGGTCGATATTGTAATGCCAAATGTAAAGATACAAAATGAAAAAATGGAGTTTGTAGATTTTAAATTTTACTCAGATTCTATTCATCTTTCTAGTGAAGAGTGTTTATTAAATTCTCTGGATGGTTGGAAAATACATGGCTGGTTTATATGTAAAAAAGAAGTTTTTCTAAAAAGTTATATGGAATATAAAAAAATTAATTCCAAAAATAATAATTATATTAATAATGATGAGGTAATCACCCGACTGAATGTTATAAATTCTAAAAATATAGTTCGTAATGAGGCTGTCTATTATTACTGTTATAATGAAAACTCTGCTACAAAAAGCATAAATAGTAATAGGTGTTTAATGATTAAAAATGCTTTTATTATGGATGAGATTTTTTCCAATAAAATTGAATTTCAAGCAAAAGTTAAAGCGGAGTTGGTCGCTGTTATTTGGGGTAATTTTATATATATGCATAAACATAAATTACAACTTCAAAATTTGGTGGTGTGGAAGAGGGTAATTCGTGATGCAGTTGACCGACTCGATTATTTAAATTTAATGAGTAAATTTGGTTTTAAGAAGAAAATACAGTTAACAATATTAAAATTAATACATATATTTTAAGGAATTAAAATTATGACTACTCCTTTGGTTTCAATCATTATTGCTAGCTATAATCATGAAAAATTTGTACAAGATAGTATTCAAAGTGTAATTAATCAATCTTATAAAAATATTGAGTTAATTATTATTGATGATGGATCTCAGGATGCATCTATAGAGAAAATACAAGCATTGGTTTTATTATGTGAGCAGACGTTTACCAGGTTTGAATTTAGACATAGACCTAATAAAGGTTTAAGTGCAACTTTAAATGAAGCGATAGAATGGTGCGAAGGAAAATATATTGCAGCATTAGCTTCGGATGATGCTTATCTACCTGAAAAAACATCTCATCAAATTAAAATAATGGAAAATAGATCTGATATAGTTGCCCTATTTGGAAATATTAATTATATAAATGAAAATAACATAATAAGAAAAACAGATGATAGGGAAAAAAGAGAATATTTGTTTGATGATATACTGCTCAATAATCATATTATTCATTCATCTACTCAGTTAATTAGGACGAGTGCTATTAAAGACGTCGGTGGTTACAATCCTATGATAGTAATCGAAGATCTATATATGTGGTTAAAGCTAGTAAAAATTGGTAAAATATTTGTAGATGATCATATAGTTACCAACTATAGACTCCATGATAATAATTCTATAAAACGTACTACATTTATTTATAATGGTTGTTTAGATGTTTTAAGAGAATATAGTGAGCATCCGTTATATTTTAGAGCTATATACAGAATGTCATGGGGATATGCTGCTGCAATTGCATTAGAAAATAAAAAAAATAGTTTAAAAATACTAAGAAATATATTGATTATATCGCCTTTTTCTATTTTTTCTAAAAATTTTCTCCGATATATAAGAAATCTATTAATTAAATAAGGGGGTGTATATGGTTATCTATTGGTTGATTTGGTTTTATTTGTGCTTATGCAATATGCTTTCCTCTTATAAAAATAATGTAGGAAAGGTTTTTTTAATTATTACTTTTTTATTTTTATTTATTTTTATTGGGTTTCGTTATAAGGTTGGGGTTGATTGGTATAGTTATCTATTGTTTTATGAATTGACAAAATATACCGATTTAAAATCAATTATTCTTGGTGTAGATCCAGCTTATAATATCTTAAATTACATAGGCAATATTTTAGGTTATCAGGATACATTTTTTGTAAATGCAATCTGTGGATTTTTGGCACTGTTTTTTTTAATGAAAACGACTTTGAAATTAGAAAAATATTGGTTAGCTTTATTGATTTATTTCCCTTATCATCTTTTAGTCGTATCTATGAACTATAATCGCCAGGCTGTGGCTATTAGTATTAGCTTATGGGCATTTTGTAAGTTGTTAGAAAGACGATTTATTCAATTTTCTTTTTTAATTATATTCGCAGCATTGTTTCATAAAACTGCAATTAGTTTGTTATTATTTTTGCCTATCCTTTTATATACCAAGTTTCAGCAGTTTAAAATTTTAAATATTTTTTATATTGTGGTATCATTAATTTTACTTTCAATTATAATTTATTATTCTAGTTTTCAAGACACTAATGTATATCTTCAAGGTAATGAAGATATGAATTCTAAGGGTTTTTTTATTCGCTGGACGTATCATTTAATTCCTCTATTTTTATTTTATAAATATAATTATTTTTTTAAAAAACAAAGTTATTATCCTGTAATTCACTATTTTTGTATATTGGTCTTATTTATGCTGCCATTAGGTATTGGTTTTTCTACTTTGGCAGATCGCTTCAACCTCTATTTGATATTTTTTGATCTATTTGTAATCTGTACTATTTTTAGTTACTTATCAAAGGTAAATAAAATATTTTTGCTTATGGTGTTGATTTTATTTTATACGATGCAAATGTATTTATGGTTTTTCCATGGCTATTGGGCAATAAAAGCGTGGATTCCTTATCAAAATTATATATATAACTACTTGTTTAATAGTGTATTTTAATGAAAATTTTATATGTGATTACAGGGCTTGGTGGAGGTGGTGCCGAAAAAGTAGTTGCAGCTTTGGCTGATCAAATGCAATTACGTGGTCATCAAGTTAAAATAGCTTATCTAAAAGGAAGAGATATAGTTGTAAAACCTGAGTGTAAATCTGTTGAATTGATTTACTTAGGTTTTGAAAATTTAAGTAATTTTATTTTTGCATCAAAAAAATATCGTACATTAATTTTGTCTTTTAAACCGGATATAGTACATGCACATATGGTACATGCGAATATTTTTGTACGTTTAAACCGTATAGTTTGTAATGTACCTAAAATTATCTGTACAGCACATAATGCCAATGAAGGTGGTAAGCTCCGTATGGCAGCGTACCGGTTTACAGATAGTTTATCTGATATTAATACCAATGTTAGTGTTGAAGCCGTTGAAGCATTTATTCAAAAAAAAGCATTCAAAGATACTGCAATTGCAGTTTATAATGGTATAGATTTAGATAAATTTAAATATACTGAACTACCCCAATCAAAATTAAATCCTTATGATGAAAGGAAATTGATAAAAAAAATATTGGCAGTTGGTCGTTTAAATATTCAAAAAGACTATCCCAATTTGCTACAAGCATTAAAGTTGATAAAAGAATTAAAAAAATCTGATTTTAAACTTTGTATTGTTGGCGAGGGAGAAGAGAGAAAAAATATAATTAGTTTAATCCATCAATTTAACCTTGAAGCTCATGTAGAGCTATTAGGGCGGCGTGATGATATTCCAGTGTTAATCTCTACCGCAGATATATTTGTATTGTCATCGGCTTTTGAAGGCTTTGGTCTTGTGGTTGCAGAAGCTATGGCTTGTGAGACTTTTGTTGTAGCGACAGATTGTGGAGGGGTAAAAGAAGTTATGGGAAAGATGGGGATACTTGTACCACCTAAAGATAGCATGGCTTTAGCACAAGCCTTAATCACAGCAATGGAAATGTCCAATGCAGATATTAAAACAAATAATCAAAAAGGCTTGCAGTATGTTAAAAATAACTTTGACCTACAAGTAATAATAGAAAAATGGCTAAATCTGTATGAAAAATAAAAAAATTATTATTATTGGAACCACGGCATCTAATCTTTATGGCTTTCGCAAAGATTTTATTTTGTCATGTTTAGAACAAAATTATCATGTTTATGCTTTTGTATCAGAATATACAAATGAATGGTTAGCTAAAATACAAAGCTTAGGTGCTACCCCCATTACTTATCAACTTAGCCGTGGTGGGCTTAATCCATTGGCTGATCTGCAATCAACTTACCAACTTATGCATAAAATAAAAGAAATACAGCCTGATATAGTATTTTCATATTCAACTAAACCAGTGATTTATGCCACTTTGGCTGCTTACAAGGCAAGAGTTCCTTATATTTTTGGCATGATTGAGGGTTTAGGTTCACCTTTTACGATTCATAAACACGGTCAAAGTTTTAAAACTAAATTTATACGCTTCATACAAGTATCTTTATATCGTCTTGCATTCCCATATTTAGATAAAATTATTTTCTTAAACCATGATGACCCTAAAGATTTAGTAGACAGGTATAATATTTCTCATAAAACAAATGCGATTGAAGTTTTAGGACCGATAGGTCTTAATTTGCAAGATTATGTTTATACAAAATGGGATGATCAAAAAAATCTATCTTTTATTTTTGTAGCTAGATTAATCGCTGAAAAGGGAATCTTCGAATATTTAGAGGCTGCAAAAATAGTTAAAAAACAATATCCCGAAGTATTATTTAAGATTATTGGCGGTTTAGATACTGAAAATCCAACGGGGTTAAAACAAGCAGAATTAAATCGATTGATAGAAACCGGTATTATCGCATACGATGGATTTGTCACAGATGTTGATGAGCGAATACGTAATAGTGCAGTATTTGTATTGCCATCCTATTATCGTGAAGGTGTCCCACGCAGTACGCAAGAAGCGATGGCGATAGGACGTCCAGTGATTACAACTGATGTTCCCGGTTGTCATGAAACTGTGGTAGAGGGAGTGACTGGTTTTCTTATTCCAAAATGGGATGTGACCGCGCTAGTGAAAAAAATGATTCACTTTATAGAGCACCCTGAGCAAGTTAATACAATGGGATACCAAGGATTTTTATATGCTAAAAAAAATTTCAATGCTGATCTTATAAACCATAGACTATTACAAATTATAGGGATTAATCATTCATGAAAGTTTATTTAATAATGATTTTTTTGTATCTTATATAAAGAAGAAGTGAAAAAATTGATTGGCATTTAGCCGACAAAAAATAATTAGATTAGAATTTATAATGATATAATAAGTTATAGTGAGAAAAGCTATGAGTTTTCAAATAAAAAAATATGAAGATGCTGATAAAATTGCGTGGAATGAATTTTTATTAAATTGTAAAAATTATCACTTTATGTTTAATCGAGATTTTATGGAATACCATTCCAATCGGTTTGAGGACTTTTCTTTAATATTTAAAAATGATAAAGAAGAAATTATTGCATTGTTGCCTGGAAATATAAAAGATAATATATTTTATAGTCATCAAGGCTTAACTTTTGGTGGTTTTTTAATTAATAGAGAGACTCATGTTGTTGATATGCTGGATATTTTTTCTAAATTAAGGGTTTTTTTAAAAGATCAAAATATTGAAAAAATTATATATAAATGTATTCCAGTAATTTACCATAATTATCCAGCACAAGAGGATTTATATGCTTTATTCGTGAATGAAGCGAGTCTTTATCGTAGAGATGTGAGTGCTGCTATTTATTTGGAAGAAGAATATTCATATTCAAAAAGTAAAAAATGGTCAATTAACAAGGCGAAAAAAAATGGTCTAATTTTAGAGGAGATCAACCAGCCTAGCCTTGCTTGGGAGGTAATTCGTGAGGTATTGAAATATCATCATAATCAACAACCTGTACATAATGAAATTGAGATTGATTTATTAAAAAATAGATTTCCCAATAATATTAGGGCTTATACGTGTTGTTTAGAGGGGAATATTGTTGCAGCAGCTGTTACTTTTGAAACAGATAGAGTGGTTCATACTCAGTATTTAGCATGTAATAGTAATGGGAGAGAAGAGAGAGCATTGGATTATCTTATAGATTTTTTAATAAACAAAAGTATGAAGTCCGCTAAAATATTTGACTTTGGTATTTCAAATGAAAATAATGGGAAATTTTTAAATGCTGGGTTGATTAGTCAAAAAGAAAGTTTTGGTGCTCGAGCAATTGTACATGATTTTTATAGTATAGATGTATAGCGGCTTTGTTGTACAAAGGTGTCCATGATAGCTTACCTGGCAATATAATTACTAAATGAGTAAGCCTATACCTAAAACTTATCGGACAACCAATTGGTCTAACTATAATAAATTATTGATTAATATAGTAAATATCACGATCTGGTTTGATGCCAATACCCAATGGTATGCACAATCGAATAGAAAACCAGGTCGGAATCAAACCTATTCCGATGCTACCATCCAATGCTGTTTAATGATTAGATCACTATTTCGACTCTCTTTGCGCATGGTTACGGGTTTTGTACAAAGTCTCATTAAACTCTATGGACTTGATGGATCGCCCCGAATATCAGTGATATTCGTATTCGACCCTTTGTAGAAGGCAACAGCATATTGATATCGCGATTCGCTATCAAAAAAGTAGCGGCGGATTACATCTACTTATCGATATGAGAAGCATTGCTTCGTAAAGATTGAAATTCTTAGGTGAAGGCGAATGGAAGCGCAAGAAACACCCACTAGAATACCGTCGACAATGGCGGAAACTAGATATTAGAATAGACACTGAAACTCTGCAAATATGTGCTGTTCAGCTGACTACGAATAATATCAGTGACTCTCAGGTACTTTGTGATTTACTCGATCAAATACCTGAAGATGAACATATTGTTCAGTCTATACAGATGAGGCCTATGATACAAAACAATGCTGTCAAGTGATTGCAGATCGGCAAGCACATGCAGTCATTCCTCCCAGAAAGAATGCAAAACCCTGAAAAGATTCGAGCAAAGGTTCAATAGAAAGAAATGAGTTATTGAAGACTGTAAACCTTGCGAAGCAGTGCTTCTCAGGTCAAAAAAATTGGAAAAGGTGGTCTGGCTATCATCGCCGAAGTTTGGTGGAAACCAAGATGCATTGCATTAAATTATTAGGAGATAAACTCAGCGCGAGGAAGTTTCAAAGCCAGGTCAATGAAATTCATGCATGTGTGGCCATACTGAATAAATTTACGGAATTAGGCCGACCTCATACCCGAGTGGTCTCTTAAATTTAAGCCGCTTTGGAGGAGCTTTAACTTCTGATCTTTGTGCAACAAAGCGTTAGCTATGTTGATCTTATCTCATTATGGATAAATTTAGTGCATCTATTCATAATATTGGGTATTACTTTACATTTTGTCACATTTTTTTAAACATGATATTTGTCATATTTTGTAAGGTGCTGATTTAAAAAAAAACACTACTTTTCACTATTATTAATAAAAATGTAATATAGCTTATTTAAGGGGTAAATTTTGTGAATCAGCTTATTTTATTGATAAATTTATAAATATTTTATGTTTGTATTAAATGAATTATCATTAATATTTTTTGAATAAAAGCATTGATAAAAAAATATTAATGTCTTATAAAATCATAAATTAATACTTTTTACAAAAGATACCTCCCTAGTTAAAATAAAAAACAATTGATATGATTGAAAAAAAATAATAGACATATTGAGGTGTTTATTAATGAATTTACAAAAAGAAAAAAATAGAATAAAAAGCTCTGAAGAAAGTGCTGTTGTTGTGTATAAGCCTTTATTTATTGAGAAAAACTATATTTCCTTAAAAAAATATTCTACTAACATTTATGGATATAAAACCCAAACAATACAATTTTCTCAAAAAAAAGATCAAATAATTGAACTAGAGAAAACAATCTCTGGGCATCATCTTGGTGAAAAGGATTTGATCTTGAAAAATTCTTTTATACATCCGGAAAATTTTTATTTTATTGCTGATCATTTTAGAAATAGAGAAAGGGTGTTCAAACGGTTAGTTGATATAATTATTGCATTTATAGCTTTATTAATATTGTCTCCGATTTTTATTATTGTGGCTTATAAAGTACGGAAAAATCTTGGTTCCCCGGTCTTTTTTTACCAAGAGCGTCCAGGAAAAAATGGCAAGCTCTTTAAGATGATTAAATTTCGTTCTATGAAGGACATGTGTGCTCAAGATGGTAGTCCCTTACCAGATGATCAGCGTATTACTCCTTTTGGACAAAAATTGCGTGCGACCAGTTTGGATGAAATGCCGCAACTACTTAACGTGTTAAAAGGTGATATGAGTGTTGTCGGACCGCGTCCTATGCTAAAAGAATTTGTAGAATTGTATTCTCCTGAACAAGCACGTCGTTTAGAAGTGCGTCCGGGCATGACAGGTTTAGCGCAAGTCAGTGGACGTAATGAACTGGACTATGAAGAACGTTTTAAATGTGATGTCTGGTATGTCAATAATCATAATGTATGGGTCGACTTTAAGATTATGTTTAAGACAGTTAGTGTCATGGCAAAATGTGAAGGCGTTAATGCACCTGGTCATGTTGGGCCTTCATTATTTAAAGGTAATACAAAAAAAACAGATGAGGTAAAAATTAATTAAAATAATTATTAGGATTAAATTTTTTTATGTATTTAGTATCCTAAGTTGGGTTTGAAGTTTAAAATTGATTTGTACATTTAAATTATAAAAAATTTGGTCAAAGTTAAGTGGGTGTATTTACGTGATATGACCTACAGAGGTAATCCACGAAATAGTTTTACCCAAGCCAGACAGATAGTGATTGTTGTTGCAGATTATTTTTTTGCCCAAACCCAAGTTTTGAATTACACGGCTATTTTTTCTTTACAGTATCAATATCTGCTAATGTTTTTCTGAATAGACCAAACTCAAAGTTCCGGCACGTTGGCAGTACATCCGTTATACGAGTAATCTAGATCAGTTGGTGGAAAATGCATATTGATATAAAAATGTCCGTTTAGGATGGGAGGGCAACAGTTGGATGGGTGTTGGTTATTTACATTTCGGGGCTGTTTCTGGGTGGGTAAAATTTTATCGCAATATTCTGACCTGTTTGAAGCTATGGCTAATACTTGAATCAGGAGCCTTTTATTGCAGCAGATTTGGAGTATTAATGAACAATAGATGAATCTTTCACCACGGGATACTTCAATATAAGGCATATTAAAAATCTTATTAGTTCAAATCAATGATTAAAGTATTGGTGAAGATAAACAAGACATTTCAAATAATTCAATGCTTTATATGATTCAAGTGGCGTGGATCGTCATGATTACAATAAGTAGATTAATAGTGTACGTGATTATTATGTAGATCTGGCCAATGTACATTTATATGCCTTGAATAACCTATTATAAAATACCGGTTGCTATGCAGGGAATATCAGTACAGGAAATAGCTTTTCTGTCTTTGACAGTGAAAAATATTATTTGAATAATATGGTCGCAATTCCATTTGAATATGTACTATATCGCCCGGGTGATGCTGCTATCTCTTTTGCAGCTAATATTATGGAATTAGGTTGGACCGCACAATATGACCTGGAGGATACTTCATGATAGTTGGAGCTGGCAACAGGAGAATTCTAACGGTTTCAGATCTTGAGAATGGTACAAAAGTTGAGGAAGCTAGATTAGCTTTTTAAGCCTATATAACCCGAATCCTGCTTAAGGAAATGAGATCATTCATCTTGAGACTTACATTTTAAGCATAAAAAAGTCTATGCTTTGATCTGATAACACTAAAAATTAATCATAAAATTACATTTATCTTATGATTTAAAAAAAATCTTTATCCGCGATTCGGATTATAAATTATTTTAATAATTTCAATTAATATTTTTTGGAAAAGGGTATGCATAATTTAACAGATAATATTATTAAAAATGCAATAAAAGTAAAGATAGGGAAATTCGATCATCCCTTTTTAGTAGAACTATTATTTTATTCTTATTTGATATATCGATATCTTGGATTTTTAGCACATTTTGTAAAAGATCTCTTTTCTGCAAAAGAAATAGCGAGTGTTAAGGAGAGTAAAGAGGTCATGGTGAGACAACTTAAATATGGTTTTGAAAGCGAGGTTCAAGTTGATTTGTCTATTATCGTTCCCGCATATAATGTAGAAAAGTATATTAAACCATGTATTTATTCAATCCTAGAACAAGATATAAAATGTAATTATGAGATATTGATAATTAACGATTGTTCTACCGATTCAACAAAAGATTTTTTAGATGAATTCTTGCCTCATAGAAATATAAGAATATTTAATTTGAAAAAAAACCAAGGTCTTTCTGCAGCCAGAAATTTAGGTATTTTAAATTCTGTTGGAAAGTATCTAATGTTTTTAGATTCAGATGACTTTTTATATGGTGATTGCATACAAAAATCTATAGATCAGGCCATGAATTATAATTTGGATATAATCGAGTTTTCTTATGCCCGATTTCAATCTGAAAAAACTATAGATTATAATTTGATTGAATCGATTACTAACCCAGTAATGACTAATATTTATAGTGAAATGTTAGATTTTTCAGCAGGGTATGCATGGGCTAAACTTTATAAAAGAGAATTATTTGAAAATATTCGATTTCCAGAAGGGGTACTATTTGAAGATGGAATTATACATAAAATAGTATTTAGACTTTGTAATCAATATATGCATTTAGGATGTATTGGTTATTTATATAGAGATGCTCCAGATTCCATAACCAAATCAATAAAAAATAAAAACTTAGCATGGGATCATTTGTACATGATTCAATACTGTGTAGATGAAACCAAAAGATTAAATTTATCTATAGATAACCTGTTTTTTAGACAACTTATTAGGGAGTCTGGTTTAATGATGAAAAATAGGAGTTTTTATTTAAATTCTCCTGATCTATTATTTATTTTTTCTAGAGTAGCTGATTTACTTAATGAGTGTAATAAAGGTTTTGATTTGACAATTCGTGAGAAATTAATCTTGATTTGTATTAAGAATAGGTATATCAATGCTTGGAAAAGGATTGCATTTTAATTAATAGATTTCTTTTATAAATCAATTTTTACTCAGTTCCAAGTTATAAATTCCAGCAATTAAATTGAATCTCAATCCTAGTCTTTTACCTCTATTTCGGTAACGTTCAGCAAGGATCTTAAAGGTTTTCAAGCTACCAAATACATGCTCTATCCCGATTCTTCTCTTGTTAATTTCCTGATTATAGATTTTTAGTTCAGGCGCTAATTTACAGTATTTTTTGGTTTTTACTGGTAATAGGCTATTAGAATATACCTTATAAATTCCCTGATAGCCTTTATCTGCAAGCATAAAAGCTCCTGGAGGAATTTGATTTAAATTACGTTTGAATAGTTCGAAATCATGCACTGCACCACGCTCAGCACATAAACTCAGAATTCTTTGAGTTTTATAATGAATGATGGCTTGTACCTTGAAGGTATGTGTCTTTTTCTTGCCACTATAGCTTTTCTTCTGTTTTTTTAGGTCTTTGTATTGGGATTTCTGTGGCATCCACAATCACTACATTCCAGTCTATCCCTTCACCTTCAGGTAAATTCTTCGGTAAATTAAACAGATTTGACTGGATCAGGCAGTCTTCCACATAGCGTACAATTCTTGAAGCTGTTGGCTCTGAAACTCCGTAACTCGTAGCAACATGAAATAAGGTTCGGTATTCACGCCAATAGCTTATGCATAAGAGAATCTGATCCTCCATGCTCAATTTGGGTGGTCTGCCTTTGGAAGGAATTTGCTTCTTTAATTGCTCAACCATTAAATCAAAAGTTGACCACGAGATGCCTGTATAGCGCTTAAACTGTGTTTCAAAAAGCTTCTTTGAATCGATGTATTTCATCCGCAGATTATGCGCGAATACTCAGAAAATTAGAGACTAAATATTAGGAGACGGATGACTGCTTTTGACTTATGAAAGAGATCTAATATAGTTGTTTAAATAAATTTCACTCTATTTTTTTAATTTTATGTGCTTTGTTGTACAAACTATGACTAAAGGATTATTCATCTCTATAATTCTAAATGAATAAACCTATACCTAAAATCTACCGTACTTTTAACTGGAATATAATCCTACTTTGTTTAAGCGAAGAAATTTGAGTATTTAGTTTGATCCTCATACTCAATGGTATGCACAATCAAAAGGTAAGCGAGATTGAAATCAAACTTACACAGATGCAACCATTCAATGCTGCTTGATGATCAAATCAGGCGCCATTGCATCTCAATGGTATGAGCCCCCGAAGCATTTGAGGCAGCTTCAAAATGAGGCATTTTCATGTCTAATATACTGGGAGCCGTATAGTTGTCCAAGACTTAACATTCTAAATGTTTGTGCAATAAAGCCAGTACCCACATGCTTTAATTTTCTTGATTACTTTCCAGTGTCTTATTTATGATTTTTGAATTTACCGAATCTAATCCGAAAATTTTATTAAAAAAACTATTTCCTCTAAAAACATAGAATATAAAAGAAGGTATTAAAAGAGCAATCATTGAAAGTAAGGTAAAGTAATTAAATAAGTTTAAATTATAATTATCTAAAATTTTTCCAAAAATTATAATGAGTGGGTGGTGAAGTATATAAACACATAATGAAGATTTAACAATAAATATTGTCTGTTTGTTTGTGTGATTTATTTTTGAAAAAATGTAAATCAAAATAAAACTGATACATAATGAATTAATTAAGTGTAAGGTGGGTGTGATTATATCGTAAAGAGTAAATTTTTCCAAAAATAGAATAATATCTTTGGGTGTTGTTGCTGAAAATAGAAATCCATTTTTCTCCCAAATGATTTTAGTTAATGTTATCAATATAGTACTAGTGATCACTGCAATCGTTAAAATTTTTATAAAGTTATTACGGGTTTTTTCGATTAATTCATCATAATTGAAATATGAATATATTCCAATTATGTAATAAATTAGATATTTAAGAATATTGGATATAGAGTCTTGGAATAGGTTGATAATTTCAATTTTTGAAAATAAATAGTAAGTTGGTAGTGCTAGATAATAAAAAAATAAAGATAATATGATGTGCTTTTTATAATTTTTTTTATTTAAATAAAGGTATTGAATTGCTATAAAAGCTATTAGTGTTTGAAGAAACCAAAAATGAGATATCATGGCATCATAATTGAATGTACCATTATAAATTATAAAATAATATTGTGGTATACCTATGAGTAAAAAAAGAAGTATGGAAGGAATTAATATACGATTTTTTCTGTTTTCAAGATAATATACTTTCCCTTTTTTTTCTATAAGTAATGTGGAGAAAAATCCACTTAATAGAAAGAATGTTTCCATTCTGAACAGATGGAAAAATTCAAAAAAAAGTCCTATTGTATATGAATTGTAATGAGGGCTTGCATATACCCATGATACTGGGGCGACAACTAAGGATGCATGATAGAAAACACCTATTATAATCAAAATAGCTCTTAATAAATCAATACCAACTAATCGGGTTATATTATTATTCATGATTTTAGAATTTATTTTTATAAGATGTAAAATATACTATAAATTAGGACTGTGTTGTTCTATTTTACATAAATATTTTAAAGTTAAATTATCCCAATATCCTCCAAATCTAGGACATATTGTTTCGCAAAGGGATAGTCTACCTAACTATTTATTCAGTATCTGTGCAGCAGTGCTGCGCAAGTTGCATGAATTTCATTTACTTAGCGCTAAAAATTACTTGTTGTTAATTTTTCCCCCAGTAATTTGATGCAGTGTATCTTTGCTTCATCCAAGTTATGCCGATGATAACCCGCCCACTTTTTTATCTCTTTCTGCCTAAATGCTTAACTGTTGTAAGAAGATCATTCCGTTTCTGTGTAAATATTTTTTCATGACTTAGGGCGTGTTCTCATTTCAAAAATTGAAGATGCAAGTATAAAAATACCCGTATAAAATCTGCTTTCTATTTGTTTTATTGATGTTTTTAACATAATACATCGAGTTTTAACCGATGATATTTGGCTGCAAATCCAAGAAACCATGCAGTTTTATGGTTGTTATCGCTCTAAAAATATCATGGAAGCCATACTGTGGAAACTTCGTACTGGTGCTGCTTGGCGTAACATCCCTGAAGACTTGTGTCCTTGGCAACCTGCTTACAACCGGTTTAATCGTTGGGCGATTAAAGGATTATGGGATAAGTTTTTTTAAATTACGAGGCATACTGGATACATAATGAGTATTCATTGATAGAAGCTACGTCCGCGCTCATCAGCATGTAAGTGGAGCTAGGCACGGTGAAAATAGAGCAATTGGCACCTCACGAGGTGGCGCAACTACAAAAATACACTTGGCCGTCGACGCAAACGGATATCCGTTTGATTTTGACATCACTGGGGGTGAAGTCCATGACAGTCAAATTGCACCGAAATTAATAGAATTGGTTGGAAAAGCTGATGATCTGGTGGTGGATAAAGGTTATGACTCCGAAAAAATCAGAGAATGTGCGAGAATCTTTGATATGATCCCAGTGATACCAAGAAAATCTAACAGATCTAAAGGCAATCCAGAATTTGGTGGTTATTTATATCGATTACGACATTTGGTTGAAAATGCATTTGCACGTTTAAAACACTTTCGGGCAATAGCTACAAGATATGATAAATTGGCTAGAAATTATAAAGCTATGTTGCGGCTAGCATGCATATTGATTTGGTGTAAGGCGAAATGAGAACACGCCCTAGATTAACAAATTATGTTTCTAACAATATTGTCATTCTAAGAATAGAATAATGATATTGTTGAAATGGAATCTTAATAACCTTTTAAAACTTCAAAGTGTATTTTAAATGATCAAAAAAGCCATTCTCCCTGTCGCAGGTCTAGGTACCCGCTTTCTGCCTGCAAGTAAATCTATTCCCAAAGAAATGGTTACGGTTGTTGACCGTCCAGCCATTGAATATGTGGTGAAGGAAGCTGTTGCAGCCGGTATAGAACAAATCATTTTGGTGACGCATTCATCTAAGGCCTCGATTGAAAATTATTTCGACCGTAATTTTGAGCTGGAAACAACCTTAGAAAATAAAAAGAAATTCGATCTGCTGAAAGAAATTACTGAAATTTTACCACCCCATGTCAGCGTGATCAGCGTACGTCAGCCACAACCACTAGGTTTAGGTCATGCAGTACTCTGTGCTAAAGCCGTGATTGGGGAAGATGATTTTGCTGTTTTACTTCCAGATGTGTTGGTAAAAGATTCTGATACCACAAATGACTTAAGCTTAATGATTCAACGTTTTGATGAAGCTCAAGCCTCACAAATTATGGTTGAAGCTGTGCCTGAGCATCTGGTGGATCAATATGGAATTGTTGATGTTAAGCATTCACCGAATGAAGGTGAAAGTATCGTGATGCAGGGCATTGTAGAAAAGCCTGCAGTAGGAACAGCACCATCCAATCTATCTGTTGTTGGTCGCTATGTTTTACCTGCAAAAATTATGCAATTATTAGAGCAGACACCAAAAGGTGCGGGTAATGAAATTCAATTAACGGATGCGATTGCGATGCTGCAACAAACTGATACTGTGGAAGCCTATCGTATGAAAGGTCAAACCTTCGATTGTGGTAGCAAATTAGGTTATTTAAAAGCAGTATTACATTATGGTATCGATCATCCAAAATTGGGTGAAGATTTTAAAGCCTTAATTAAAGAATTAAAACTATAAAATTATAAAGCTATAAAATTAGGAGCTTCTATGAACGTTGCGGTATTTGGACAGACCCTTTATGCAGGTGTAATGGCAGCTTTATTGGCAGAGTGCGGACATCAGGTTTATTGGTGTGATGTATTAAAAAAGTCATCGTCAGAACAAGCCTATGCACAAGATGAAGCGGTTAAGCATTTATTGGATAAACAAGAAAAAAATGGGTTTCTTCAATATTGCAACTTCAATGAAGTTTGTTTAGACATCGATGCTTATTTTTTCAGTTTAAGTCCTGCTGAAGAAGCACAAGGCATCGAAGTTTTAAAAGAGCTCAAACAACGGCCCATTATTCATCCAAAGTTGATGATTAATGCTTCAACTTTGGGGCTACACAGTACTGAAAAATTCCAGCATATTCTTCCTCAAGATGATTGGGTATATTTACCCGATATGATTCAGGAAGGCAATGCGCTACCCAGTATGACGCAAGCCGAGCAGCTGATTGTCGGCTGTACTCGACTTGAAGTTCAAAATAAAGTCAGTGAATTGTTACGTCCTTTATTTCCGCGTCAGCAGCAGTATCTATTTATGCCTGTTTTAGATGCTGAATTTACCAAACTCAGTATTTCTGGAATGTTGGCAACACGCATTAGTTATATTAACGACTTGGCCGTGGTTGCGGAAAAACTAGGCATTGATATTGAGCATGTACGTCAGGGGATGGGCACGGATAGTCGGATCGGGTTATCCTATTTAAATCCAGGTGCAGGCTTTGGTGGAGAAAATTTCTCACATGATATTATGACTTTGGCGAATACAGTTTCTGGTACTGGGGTTAAAAGCCAATTACTGGCTCAAGTTTGGGAAATTAACGAACAACAAAAAGAGCTATTATTTAGGAAATTATGGAACTATTTTCATGGTGACTTGAAGGGGAAAACCGTCGCCATTTGGGGGGCTTCATTTAAGGAAAATACCTCTCGTATTCAACAATCTCCTATTCATGTCATGCTGAATGCCTTATGGGCACAAGGGGTTAAGGTTAAGCTCCACGATCCTCAAGCACTTGCTGAAATTGAAAAAATATATGGTCATCGTGAAGATCTGATTTATTGTACAGATCAATATGATGCTGTAAAAGGTGCTCATGCATTATGTTTACTCACCGCTTGGAAGCAATACTGGAGTCCAGATTACAAGAAACTGCTCCAAACCATGCAGCATCCCTTAATTTTAGATGGTCGTAATATTTATGATCCTGATTATGTTAGAGCACAAGGCTTTGCTTATATGGGAGTGGGGCGCTAATGGTACAGAATATTCAGCCTTTTATAGTCAATGATGATGAATCTATTTTAGTTAAACTGAATGCTTTAAAAAAACAATTTGAGCATGTGCATTTAAATGACCTGTTCGCACAAGATGATCAGCGTTTTGAAAAATTCTCGGTGATATTGGAACAGATTGTTTTAGATTTTAGTAAGCATCGTATTGATCAAAATGTATTAAATACTTTAATTCAGTTTGCTGAAACACAAAATTTAAAAAACTGGATTAAAAGGCTTTTTTCTAAAGAGCAGATCAATTACACAGAGCAGCGTGCTGCCATGCATTGGGCTTTGCGTCTTCCTAAAAATGATCCATTACATTCACAACTTTCAAATCAAGTACATGAGCAATTAAAACGAATGTTTAGCTTGGTTGAAAAAATTCACGCGGGCCAAGGTCGCGGTGCAACCGGTGAAGTGATTCAGGATGTGGTCAATATCGGGGTCGGTGGATCAGACCTTGGACCACTGATGGTGACCCGGGCTTTATCTGATTTTAAGCAAGCAACTGCAAAATCACTGAACGTACATTTTGTTTCGACCATAGATGGTAGTCAGCTCTCGGACTTATTACATAAACTGCGTCCTGAAACCACCCTGTTTATTATTTCATCGAAATCTTTTGGGACGATTGATACCTTATCCAATGCGCAGACAGCACGTTTGTGGTTAGAAAAAGTCTTGGGTCAACATACTCAGGTACTCAAGCACCATTTTGTAGGTGTATCGACCAAACCTGAAAAAATGACTGAATGGGGGATTACCGAGGAAAATCAATTTCTACTTTGGGATTGGGTGGGTGGGCGTTATTCTCTCTGGTCATGTATTGGCTTGCCTATTGCTTTAACGATCGGTGTGGAAGGCTTCAAGCAATTGCTTGCCGGTGCATCTGCCATTGATCAACATTTCCAAACTGCACCTCTAAATCAAAATATTCCGGTACTGATGGGGTTACTTGGGGTTTGGAACAATAATTTTCTTGATATTCAGACCCATGCGGTACTGCCGTACGATGGTCGCCTGAAATACTTTGCATCCTACTTGCAGCAGCTAGAAATGGAATCGAATGGTAAGTCGATTCAACGTAACGGTGAAAAAGTACAATTCGATACATGCCCGATTGTTTGGGGCGAAGTTGGACCGAATGCCCAGCATGCCTTCTATCAACTGTTACATCAAGGTACACAGGCAGTGTGTTGTGACTTTATTGCACCAGTGCAACGTTACAATTCTAATCAGTTTACCTATATAGATAATGCAGATGCATTAGTCGAACAGCATCATTTAGCCTTATCCAATTGTTTAGCCCAGTCGCGTTTATTGGCATTCGGTAATCAAGCACTTGATCAAAATGAATTAGAAAATTTAGCGCCTTATAAACAGTATTCGGGTAATCAGCCGAGCAGTACGATCTTATTACAAGAATTGAATCCCTATAGTTTAGGCATGCTGATTGCCATGTATGAACATAAGGTGTTCGTACAGTCTGTACTTTGGAATATCAATCCATTCGATCAATGGGGCGTGGAAAAAGGCAAAGAAATTGCCAATCAGCTGTTACCGATTTTAAATGGGGATATACAAGACATTTCGAGTTTAGATGCCTCTACTCAAGGTTTAATCCAAATATTATTGGGAAAAAAGCATGGCTAAAATTTTAGTGACAGGTGGGGCAGGCTACATCGGCTCACATACTTGTGTGGAACTGTTAAATTCAGGACATGAGGTTGTGGTTCTGGATAATCTTTGCAATAGTTCAGAAGAATCCTTAAATCGCGTGCAGGCACTTACCGGAAAAACCTTAGCTTTTGTGGAAGGAGATATTCGTGATGCACAAGTTCTGGATCAGGTTTTTCAGCAACACTCCATTGATGCCGTGATTCATTTTGCCGGTTTAAAAGCTGTAGGTGAAAGTCAGCAAATTCCATTGACCTATTTTGATAATAACATTGCAGGTTCAATTAGCCTGATCAAAGCTATGGAACGGGCAGGTGTATTTAATTTGGTTTTTAGCTCATCGGCCACAGTGTATGATGAAGCAAATACATCTCCATTGAATGAAGAGATGCCAACAGGTATGCCAAGTAATAATTATGGCTATACCAAACTGATTGTTGAACAGCTGTTACAAAAATTATCAGTTGCAGATGAACGTTGGTCTATTGCACTACTTCGTTATTTTAATCCGGTCGGTGCGCATAAAAGTGGGCGTATTGGTGAAGATCCCCAAGGGATTCCCAATAATTTGATGCCTTTTGTCACTCAAGTTGCAGTTGGTCGTCGTGAAAAACTGTCTATTTTCGGTAATGATTACGATACCGTTGATGGCACTGGAGTGCGTGACTATATTCATGTGGTCGATTTGGCTAATGCACATTTATGTGCTTTGAATAACCGTTTAAATGCTCAAGGTTGTCGTGCCTGGAATATTGGTACAGGCAATGGTTCATCGGTGCTTCAAGTCAAGAATACTTTTGAAAAAGTGAACGGTGTACCGGTCGCATTTGAATTTTCACCACGACGTGAAGGTGATGTGGCAACCTCTTTTGCAGATAATGCACGTGCAGTGGCTGAGCTTGGCTGGAAACCACAATATGCTTTAGAGGATATGTTGGCGGATAGTTGGAACTGGCAAAAGCAAAATCCGAATGGCTATCGTGATTAAAACATGTGTGTCATTCATAGGATGAAAAAAGGAGCTTGATAAAAGCTCCTTTTTTGATTGATTGAGGGTTTTAGCCTTCGATCAATTGTGTCACTTCATCCACATATGTCTGGATGCTTTTTGGATTTTGATCTCGACGGCTTTCAATATTTAAACGCAATAGGGGTTCGGTGTTGGATGCACGTACGTTCAAACGCCATACATCAAAATCTAAACTCACCCCATCCGTGTAATCAATCACAGGTTTTTGATCGGCATAGTGATCGAAAATCTTTTGAATCGTGGTTTGAGTATTAATCACTTTAAAGTTGATTTCACCCGAACATGGGAATTTCGCAATCATCTCTTCGACGAGGCTTGATAATGATTGTTTGGTTTCAGATAAAACGACAACCGCCAATAACCATGGAATCATGCCACTATCGCAATAAGCAAAATCACGGAAATAATGGTGCGCACTCATCTCACCACCGTAAACCGCATTGTGTTCGCGCATCACATCTTTAATGAACGCATGACCTGATTTTGATTGTACAGCAACACCTTGATATTGCTCGACAACATCTAGGGTATTCCAAACAAGGCGAGGGTCATGAACGATCTTTTCACCAGATTGTTTCAGTAAGAAGGCTTGTGCAAGCAGACCCACGATATAATAGCCTTCAATGAATTGACCTTTCTCATCGAAGAGGAAACAACGGTCAAAGTCACCATCCCAGGCAATCCCCATATCTGCTTGATGCTGAATAACTGCATCACGGGTGCTATCACGGTTTTCGACCAGTAATGGGTTAGGGATACCATTTGGGAAAGTCCCATCTGCGTCATGATGAATTTTGATAAATTCAATCGGTACATTTAGCGATAGGAATTTATCTTCAATCGCATCAACGACATGACCTGCTGCACCATTGCCGGCATTCACCACCAATTTCATTGGACGAATTTTTGAAATATCAATGTAAGTCATTAAGTGTTCAATAAATTCAGGCAGAATATTGTAGCTTTGCGTTGTGCCTTTTAGTGCAACTTCAGTAAATTCACCTGTTTCAGCCAAAGCCTGAATTTCTTTCAAACCGGTATCTGCACTAATTGGACGTGAGTTCTCACGAACTAATTTCATCCCATTATAGTCCATCGGATTGTGACTCGCAGTAATTTCGATACCGCCTTGTACATCTAAATGGAAGGCACCGAAATAGACTTCTTCTGTGCCGGTCATGCCTAAATCTAAAACATTAACCCCAGCATCATTTAAACCTTTAATCGTGGCCTGTTTAAGACTTTCACTGCTTAGACGGATATCACAACCAACGACAACTGTTTTAGGTTGATAAATCTGACCATAAGCACGACCAACTTTATAGGCAATGTCCTCATTCAGTTCAGTACCTAATTTACCCCGGATATCATAAGCTTTAAAACAAGTCAGTTGCGTCATACTATTTTCTCTTCTCTTTGCAAAGAAAAGGCCGGTTTTTATATGAAAGCAATAAAGTATCATACTCTGTTATGTATAAGTCATTTATTTTATTGATATTAAATTTAAATGATGCTTATTAAAGTATCATACTATGCAAAAAATTGATGTAAGCATAACCCTATTAAAATAAAAAAAAGTTTCATACCAAAATTCCAATATACTGAAAATAATGAATATATTTTCTTTTTTTTGGAATTCGATATGAAACTTTGTTACTAAGTATTATTGTTTATTACTCAGTATTGAACTTTATTACTCAAAAACAGTTTTCACCAGCCTCTATGTTTCGCTTATTCTACGGTGACTGATTTCGCCAAGTTACGTGGCTGATCGACATCGGTGCCACGCAGTACTGCAACGTGGTATGACAGCAGTTGCACAGGGATGCTATAAACAATTGGTGCAAGTAGCGCACTCACATGGGGAATATAAACGATATGTTGACGATCTTTTTCTTTAATGCCGCTATTCTCATCGGCAAATACAAATAATTCACCGCCGCGGGCTTGCACTTCTTCCATATTGGATTTGAGTTTGTCCAGCATGTCATCTTGAGGGGCAAGAATCACTACCGGCATGTCATTATCCACCAATGCCAATGGACCATGTTTGAGCTCGCCTGCAGCATAGCCTTCAGCGTGGATGTATGAAATTTCTTTTAGTTTCAAAGCCCCTTCTAGCGCAATAGGGAAGTTTGTCCCACGCCCGAGGAAGAGGCAGTGTTGTTTCTCTACAAAGAGTTCAGATAAACGCAAAATATCTTTATCTTTTTGCAGGGTATCTAAAATTACTTTTGGTGTATGCCATAAATCAGTAATGATCGCGGCAGTTTTTTCAGCAGTAATACTTTGCTTCACTTGACCAATTTTTAAAACCAACAGCATAAGGGCTGCGAGTTGCGTGGTGAAAGCTTTGGTTGATGCAACCCCAATTTCTGGCCCAGCCAAAGTGAGTAAACTATGGTTGGTTTCACGAACCATTGAAGATGTTGCGACATTACAAATGGTCAGGGTTGCAATGTTTAAATTTTTTGCAGCAGCACGTTTTTGTGTGTCACGAAGCGCAGCTAAAGTATCAGCCGTTTCACCTGATTGAGAAATACACACATACAGTGTGTTATTGACAATCACGGGTGTGCGATAGCGGAATTCACTGGCAATTTCAACCTGGCACGGTAAATCAATCAGTTGTTCGAACCAGTATTTTGCAATCATGCCCGCATGGTAACTTGTACCACAGGCAATGATTTGTACTTGTTGAATTTTTTCAAAATCAACCACAGCATCTTTTAAGAAATCTTCACGTAAAACATTTCCGTTTAACGCTTGGGAAATAGTTTGTTGAATCGCTTCTGGTTGCTCGTAAATTTCTTTGAGCATGTAGTGTTTGTATTCACCTTTCGATGAATTGCTCACAGTCGCATCTAATTCTTTAACAGGACGCTCAACCAATTGACCATTTACAAAGACTTCAATGCTGTTACGGGTTAAACGTGCAATATCACCTTCTTCAAGGTAAATAAAGCGGTTGGTAATTGGAAGTAAAGCCAATTGATCCGAACTGATAAAGTTTTCGCCAATCCCTACACCAATGACTAAAGGTGAACCTTCACGAACAGTAATGAGTTCATCAGGATGATCGGTATGTACGATACCCAGTGCATAAGCACCTTTCAATTGTGGAACAACTTGTTGAACGGCTGTTAAAAGGCTAGAAGTCGATTTCAATGCATCATTCACTAAATGTGCAACAACTTCGGTATCTGTTTGTGAAGTAAATACATAACCGAGTGCTTCAAGATCATCTTTGAGTTCTTGATAGTTCTCGATAATGCCGTTATGAACCACAGCCACTGTACCTGAAATATGTGGATGAGCATTATTTTCAGTCGGTTTACCGTGGGTTGCCCAACGCGTATGCGCAATACCGAGTGAACCTTGGAGATCAGCTTCTGCTACGGCCTGTTCCAGGTTGACGACTTTACCAACACGGCGTTCACGCAGTACATGGCCGCCATTAATCAGGGCTAGACCGGCTGAATCATAGCCACGGTATTCCAGGCGTTTTAAGCCTTCAATTAAAATATTGCTAATGTTACGTTCAGCAACGCCACCGACAATTCCGCACATATTTAAATCCTCTTATTTTTTCAGCTTTTGGGGGCGTTGATAGTTTTCTTTAGCCACTTGTTTTGAACGTTCGAAAGCCAAGCTATTCTCGGCAACATCACGGGTAATCACCGAGCCTGCACCAATGGTTGCACCATTGCCAATGCTTACAGGGGCAACCAGTGAGCTGTTTGAACCAATAAAAGCTGCATCGCCAATAATGGTTTTATATTTATTTGCACCGTCATAGTTACAGGTAATGGTGCCCGCACCAATATTTGAACCTGCACCGACTTCAGCATCACCCAAATAAGTGAAGTGGTTGGCTTTAGACCCTAGACCAATGCTTGAATTTTTAACTTCAACAAAGTTGCCGATATGCACATCATTTGCCAATTTTGCACCCGGACGTAATCGTGCAAATGGACCAATTTGCGCATCTGATCCAATCACAGCATTGTCAAAAATGCTATAAGGCTGTACTTTGGTGCCTGATGCAATCACAGTATTTTTAATCACACAGCCTGCGCCAATTTCAACGTTGTCACCGAATTCGCAATCACCTTCAATAATCACATTGATATCAATACGAACATCTTGACCAACGTTTAAGTTGCCACGTAGATCAAAACGAGCAGGGTCGATTAAATGCACGCCTTGCTGCATTAATTTTTTTGCTTGGTGGTTTTGGAATTCACGTTCCAATGCTGCCAGTTGAACACGGTCATTAACCCCTTCAACTTCAAAAGCAAGTTCTGGTTCAACAGAAGCAACTTCCAAGCCATCTACAATCGCCATGGCAATAATGTCAGTCAGGTAATACTCACCTTGCGCATTTTCATTCGAAAGCTTGGGTAACCATTGATGCAATTTGGCATTGCTGACACAGTAAATGCCGGTATTAAATTCTTTAATTTTACGTTGCTCTTCGGTGGCATCTTTATGTTCAACAATGGCTTGAATTTGACCATTTTCACGAACAATACGACCATAACCTGTTGCATCGTCAACAGTTAAAGTCACAATGCCAATGCCTGTTTTTGCTGCAGCATCAAGTAGATGTTGTAATGTCTCTTGAGTCACACACGGTACGTCACCTGAGAGGATAAGAGATACACCTTCAGTAGGAAGTACAGGGAGTGTTACTTTTACGGCGTGACCGGTACCAAGCTGTTCCGCTTGTTCAACCCATTGCACATTTTCTTGTGCGAAAGCTTGTTGTACTTGATCGCCACCATGACCATAAATGGTAATGATATTTGCTGCGTTGAGTTTTTTAGCAGTTTCAATAACATGACCGAGTAGCGGGCGTCCTGCTAAAGGTTGTAGCACTTTAGGCAGGCTGGAGCGCATACGTGTTCCTTTACCGGCAGCAAGAATAATAACGCTAGTCGACATTTTAAATCCTGAGTGTATTTATACAGCAACGAAATAGAAATAAGCACAGATGCAAAGTGCAGCCCAAATACCGGCAATGATGTCATCGAGCATTATGCCGAAGCCACCACCTACTTGGCGGTCAATGACACGAATCGGCCAAGGCTTCCAGATATCGAATAATCGGAATAAGCCAAAACCAATGAGTGCCCACAGCCAATTCATGTTGCCTAAATAGATTAAAGGCAAAAAACTGATGGACTGACCTGCAAATTCATCCCAGACAATACGGCCATCATCATGCACACCCATGACTTTTGCAGTATGACCACAAATATAGATGCCAATCATGGACATGACTGCGATGGCTAATATGGAGTTGAAAAAGCCCAATGCAAGCCATAACGGAATAAAAAGCAATGCAAATGCCGAACCAAAGGTGCCTGGAGCTTTTGGGGCAAGACCCGAGCCAAAGCCTACGCCGCAAAATACAATAAAGCGGTCGTATGCAGACATGGTTTTAAACTGAATGGCAGGCTTATGCAAAATGCTGATATCCCTGAAATTGAATGGATGACATTAATCCATTATGTAAAAAATTTAATCCCAAATTTTGGGTAATTTGTCCGATTTTACTAATTTTGACATCTAATTGTTGTTGCAAAAGTTTTTCATAATTTTGCGGACTGATTGTAAAGCATAATTCGTAGTCGTCGCCACCCGCGAGTGCGTATTGCCATTGCTTTTCTTGTTGTAATTTTTTTAAAGCGGCATCAATCGGTAGTTGGTCTAAATCCAAAGTTGCACCGACATGTGATGCTTTGAGGATATGTCCTAGGTCTTGGGCTAAGCCATCAGATACATCAATCATGCTCGAGGCTAAGCCTTTTAACTGTTGTCCGAGCTGACAACGTGGGGTAGGGTAATCCAGACGTTTTTGTAATGGATGACCTAAATGAGCTAGACCAAAAGCTGCATCGCCAACGGTTCCACTGACACAAATAAAGTCACCCACTTGAGCACCAGAACGTGTCACGGCTTGACCTGTTTCAATCCAGCCGAGGGCAGTGACTGAAATGGTCAGATGAGGGCTTTGAGTAGTATCACCACCAATTAAACTGACCCCAAATTGATCGCAACAATCATATAAACCCTGACTAAAGCCTTTCAGCCAGTCATGATCAATTTGGGGTAGGCTCAATGCCAATAAAATACTCTGCGGTTTGGCACCCATTGCGGCAATATCAGATAAATTAACAGCAACAGATTTCCAGCCAATGGCATGGGGAGAAGTATCTAGAGGAAAATGTCGACCGGCAACCAAAGTGTCGGCACAGATGACCAGTTGCTGGTTGGGTGGAGGGGTGAGCAAGGCTGAGTCGTCACCAACACCTAAATCGACAGAATTGACATCGGTAGATGTAACAGTCTGATGATTGAAATAGGTGTCAATGATCGAAAACTCAGCCATACAACAAATCTACTGAAAAATTAGTCGGCTTGTTGCTTTTCTGCTGCACGTAAGCTGGTTGCTAAACGGTCCAATACACCATTGATGTATTTATGGCTGTCTGCACCACCAAAGTGTTTAGCAAGCTCAATCGATTCATCTAGAACCACGCGATATGGAATTTCAAGATGATCTTTCAATTCATAGGCGCCCAGACGAAGGGTTGCAAGTTCAACGCCATCAAGGGCGCTAACTTCGCGGTCAAGCACAGGGATTAAGAGCGCATCCAATGCTTCATGATTGGCAACCACTTGAGTCAACAATTCATGATAATAGCCGAGATCCACTTTGTGCATGGCATTTTCCACACGCGTACGTGCTTCAATCTCATGCACTGGATTGTGGCTCATCTGCCATTCATAAATTCCTTGTACAGCAAAGCGACGTGCTTTACGTTTCGCTGCATAAGTTGCTTGAAGTGTTTGCGACATAGCGTTAAATAGCCTTTAACAAGTTAACCATTTCAATCGCAGTAAGGGCAGCTTCGCCACCTTTATTACCTGCTTTTGTTCCAGAGCGTTCAATCGCTTGTTCAATACTATCCGTAGTTAATACACCGTTGATCACTGGTAAGCCAGTGTCCAGACCAACAACGCCTAAACCTTTGGCACATTCACCAGCAACAAAGTCAAAGTGAGGCGTGCTACCACGAATCACGGCGCCAAGTGCAATGATCGCATCAAAACGATCTGAAGCGGCAAGTTTTTTTGCAACGACAGGAAGTTCCCAAGCGCCAGGTGCGTGAACAACAGTGATATTATCCTCTGATACGCCATGACGTTTCAACGTATCAATTGCACCTTCTAGCAAATGTTCAACTACAAAGCTATTAAAGCGACCCACTAAAATCGCGTAACGGCCTTCGCTCGCGAGATGTAACATACCTTCAATACGGCGAACTGCCATAGCTACCTCGATTATTTCTCTGTTGTTTGTTGTGCGGTGATATATTCAACCACTTCTAAGTTAAAGCCTGATAGTGCATTAAAACGTAATGGAGAGCTCAGCAACTTCATTTTTTCAATGCCCAAATCACGTAAAATTTGTGCGCCGACACCAATCGTTTGATATTGCTGTGAAAGCGCAGCATTGGATTTTGTTGGTTTTGGCACAGTCAAGTTGTCCAGTGCAGGACCTAAATCTTGTAAGTGGCGTTGACCAATCCAGACCAAGACACCACGATCACTGTTCGCAATTTCTTTTAATGCACGGTCTAAGTTCCATGCCGGTTCGCCATCTTGTTTATTCAGTTTAAGTAAGTCACGTGCTGGATTAAAACCATGTACACGAACAGTGGTCACGCCGTCTTTCGGTTGACCTTTCACTAAAGCTAAATGAACGTCTGGGTTACCAATTTCGCGGTAACGATATAAATCAAATGTACCGTATTCTGTATCAATGCTTTGTTGGTCAATACGCTCAACCGTTTGTTCATTGGTCATGCGGTAATGAATCAGATCGGCAATGGTACCCATTTTCAAACCATGTTTTTCTGCGAAAACTTCAAGGTCTGGACGGCGTGCCATGCTGCCATCTTCATTAATAATTTCACAAATGACAGATGCTGGCTCAAGACCTGCTAAGCGAGCAAGATCGCAACCTGCTTCAGTATGACCGGCACGGTGCAATACGCCACCTGGCTGCGCCATCAATGGAAAAATATGTCCCGGTTGTACGATGTCTGCCGGTTTTGCATGTGCTGCAACCGCAGTTTGAATCGTGTGTGCACGTTCAGCAGGAGAAATACCTGTTGAAATACCTTGTGCTGCTTCAATCGACAAGGTGAAGTTGGTACCGTGTTGTGCACCATTAGCATCCACCATTAAAGGTAGATTGAGTTGCTGGCAACGGTCGCGACTCAGCGTTAAGCAAACTAAACCACGCGCATGCGTGATCATAAAGTTGATATCTTCTGGACGCACGTGTGTCGCAGCAATGACTAAATCACCTTCATTTTCACGATCTTCATCATCCATCAGGATGACCATTTTTCCTGCACGGATATCTGCTACGAGCTCTTCAACAGTATTGAGCGGCATCAACCTTCACCTTCTTTTTGTCTCAAATGACATTTTGCTTGCATTGATTGCTGCATAGTCTAACGTGTTTTGACGTCATTTGCCTATGCTTATTGATTTCCCTAAACTGTCCATTGTTATACACAGTCGTGGAATGCTTGAAAAGAGGACTTTATTTTTAAAAGCCGTGATTATGCCCAATCTTTAAGCAGTTGAAATACATAAATAACGACAAGCTTATGCAGAATATTGATGATTGATTGGATTTTAAAGTGCTATTGCATAAAAAAAGCCCCCATCTTTCGATGAGGGCTTTTTTGAATCTGGAGCGGGAAAGGAGACTCGAACTCCCGACCCCAACCTTGGCAAGAGTCACCGACATAAAATACACTAAACAACATAATTGGTACCTTAATAAACTCTATATATAACAGTTATATAGAGTTTTTATTTTGTGTGGTGTAATTTAAGGTAGGGTGGGGTACTTTGATTTTTGGTCACTAATTTATTGTGATAATCAACAATAATAACCAACATACACATGCTTAATCTAAAGGTGTTTTACTGACTGGTATAATTTTATAATGAGAGGGGTGTTGCCTGGGGCTACGGTTTCTGTTTTGCCTTTTGGCGTAAGACGTACAAATATAAGCTTTCTACTTTTTCACGTGCCCATGGTGTGGTACGCAAGAATCGCAATGATGATTTAACACTTGGGTCTATGCAAAAACATCTAATTTCAATTTTACGACTTAAACCTTCAAAGCCACCGTAGTAATCCAATAATTCATCCAAAATGTCAGCATACTTTTTGAAACACCATCCAAAAATCAAAACACCCTCGTCAGATTCTACTTGCCTCAACGTAGGTTTAACGAGCTTCCATAAATCTTTGCTTGTAAATGATTGATTTGATAAAAAAGAGTCACTTGATCGTGACTAACGTCATCATAAAGCATACGAGATAATTGTGTTGCTGTTGTTTGTTCAGTGGAACAAATCAAATAGTCGGTATAGAGGTCTAACAGATCTTATTCATACCATCAATTATAGGACTTTTTAAAATTCAGTGCGTAACATCAGTTATATAAGCGCGAGATATGTTATATCTATTTGTAGAAAAATAAATACTGAAACTTCGTTGAGCTAATCTGATTTTTGCTAGATTACGATATCTTTTATAGTGTTTTTTTTTCAACACCTTAAAAAAAATATGTTGTTTTTCATACATGCTAAAACCAATGTTTAATTTATAAATTATTGTAAAATATATAAAAAAAATATGGCATATCGTTTGCAAAGACCGTTGATAAATTTTCAAAGAGTCTTTTCATGTTTAAGTTTAACCAAATTAAAATTGGCATTTTAACAGCCACGTTTTTTACAGCAGGCTCTGTACCAGCATATGTATTTGCAGAAAGTCAGACAGCTAAAGGGACTGA
Source organism: Acinetobacter sp. ANC 5378 (assembly GCF_013004315.1). Lineage (NCBI taxonomy): Bacteria > Pseudomonadati > Pseudomonadota > Gammaproteobacteria > Moraxellales > Moraxellaceae > Acinetobacter > Acinetobacter sp. ANC 5378. Next base: position 45,842 of record NZ_JABERK010000023.1, on the reverse strand, counting down.
AGATGTAAAGCGTTTGGCAGATGTGGTCGTCACCGCGCAATATAAAAAGCAAAATATACAAGATGTTCCGTCAGCAATTACAGCTGTTTCTGGTAAAGATATTGCGGCCAAGGGGCAAACCTTTATTGGTGATGTCTTAACATTTGCCCCCAATGCAAAAGCACAAAATACAGATGGTGACAGCCGGCCACGTTGGTATATCCGTGGTTTAGGCACAGGAGATGTTGCTGCATCAACAGTGTATCCAGTCGGTATTTATGCTGATGGTGTTTATTCCAATTCGCCTGTTGCAGGCGGTGGAGATTTATTCGATTTGGAGCGTATTGAAGTACTGCGTGGTCCTCAAGGAACACTATACGGCAAGAATACAACAGCCGGTGCTGTTAACTTTATTTCTAAAAAACCTAATTTTAATGATGATCCAAATGGTTATGTCACTTTTGGTTCAGGTGAATATAATCTGCATACTTTTGAAGGTGCAGCAAATGCCAAACTATCAGATAATGTCGCAATTCGCGGCGCATTTTACTCTGAGGACCGTGATGGCTTCGCTGAAAATATTGCAACTGGAAAAAGCTATGGTGATGTAGATAAAAAATCATACCGTCTGCAAGTTTTGGCTAAAGTGACCGACAATACTGAGGCTTTATTAAAATTACATAGCCGAACTTATAATGGTAATGGAAGTAATGGATCTCTTGCTGTAGGCAAATATTGGGGTATATATGATGCTCCTGATAGTCGTGATGCAAATGTTGATTTGAATGAAAGCGGAAAAATTGACAATGACGGTGCATCATTAACGCTGAACAGCAAAATTGGTAATTTAAATTTCACGTCAATTTCAGCGATTGATCAAACTAAGCAGCAGTCATTCACAGATGGCGACAGTACACCTTATGATGTGTCCCGCAGTTATGCAAATAATGAATGGAAGCAGTTTACACAAGAAATCCGTCTAGCTTCGGATGCAAGAAAGCCATTCAGCTGGATTGCTGGCGCGCATTACTTTGATGAAGATTTAAACGCGAATGGCGTATCTGCGCGTGTAAATAAGCTGCTGCCAAATGGCGCATCGAACCAAACAGCAACTAATCCAGCGTTTAGGCAAGTCACTGTTGATCAAGGCAATCAAAGCTTTGCTTTTTTTGGAAACTCAACTTACAGATTTACGGATGCTTTTAGTTTAACTGGGGGCTTACGCTGGACATGGGAAAAGAAAGATTTAGCGCTTGATTTGCTGCAATATCAAACGGCGGATACGTCATCAGGTGCATGGTGGACGAAAGAAGGATATGACAATATTAGTCTTGTTGCAGCAGCAGGGGCAAACGGGACAGAAAACCGCAAAAAAACTTGGAAAGAGTTCACCTATGACATTACACCAGAATATCAAATCAACGAAGACGTGAAGACATATTTTAAATATGCGCACGGTTTCCGGTCTGGCGGATTCAATACGGGTATTTCCGGCAGGCTATCTCAGCTTTCAACGATTGATCCTGAATATTTAGACAGCTATGAATTGGGGATTAAATCGCAGTTGCTTGATGGTGATTTAATTGCTAATGCCAACGTATTTTATTATGACTATCAAGACATTCAAACCAATCTGCTGGTGAATGTTCAAGGTGAAGGCGGCGGGGTTACCTCAGTATTAACCAATGGTCCGAAAGCGGAAGTCAAAGGTGCTGAATTGGAATTGGATTATTTAGCTACAGATAATCTTCGTTTGCGTTTAGCTGCAGCCTACTTAGATAGTGAATATACGGATTTTGTAGACCGCAACCCAATAACAGGTGCTGTGAGTGCGGATAATACAGGAAATAGCTTGGTCCGTTCTCCAAAATACACATTAGGTGTTGGTGGTTCGTATACATTTAATCTTAATGATGGTGCAAGAATTGTTCTGGGCACCGATGCTAGCTATCGTGACCGAGAATATTTCCTGGTAAACCGTCAAGATCATACTGTTGATCCGTACTTAAGCCAAAAACCATACACCTTATGGAATGTAAATGTTGGCTATCAATCAGCAAATAACAAATACCAAATTAATGGTTATGTAAAAAATTTACTGGATGAAGAATATCAAACTCACGGACGCCCGAATGGCGCTGTTGGCCAGTATGTCCGCACTTTTGGTGCACCGCGTCAAATTGGCGCTTCTGTAACTGTTAAATTCTAAAATAGTGGGAAATATATGAGTATTGAATTTTTTACCCGTTTACCTTTGCATGGTGAAACTGAATTTTTGCCGGGCGATCCGCGAAATCGTGGAGACTGGAGTAAAGTTGAAGGTCAGGATAATACTGGCGCTGTATCCAGCTTTAATATAGGCGATGATTTCAGTTATATCGACTATTTAAGTCAAGTAGCTCGGTCAGCAGAAATTAATGGCTTCTCTGGCGTACTTATGGTCAATTCTCCATCTGGAGAAGAACCTTGGACAGTTTGCTCGCTATTGGCACGTGAAACAAAAAAATTAAATTTTGTGGCAGCATTTCAGCCCTATCATTTTAGTCCATATAACGCAGTCCAAAGTGCTGCAACTTATCAGCGTGCAACTGGAAACCGTTTAGTGTGGAATATCATTAATGGCGGTTCAGAAGTCATTCAGCGTCAGGTTGGAGATGTGATTCAGCATGATGATCGCTATGCGCGTGCTACTGAATTTCTAGATGTAGTTAAAGGTTATTGGTACAATGAAAATTTCCATTATCAAGGAAAATATTATCAGGCAGAAGGCGGTGGTTTAAAGTATCCGCTTAATAAAGCGGAATTGCCAATTATCTGTACCGCAGGCTCATCAGAGGCTGCGCGTGAATTTGCAGCTAAACATGCAGATTACTATTTAATGCGTGCAGAGAAACCGGAAGAAATTCAGAAGTTGATTGCGGATGTACGGGAGCGCGCTATCCGCCATGGTCGCACTGAAATTAAATTTGGTTTATCAGTAGATACGATTGCACGTGCTACTAAAGAGGAAGCCCTCGCTGTGGCACAGCGTTTTTTGGATGAAGCGGCGGAAAAGCAACGGCTGAATGTTGGTGCAGCACATAAAGGTTTACGTTCTGCACGTGTCTTAAGTTTTGAAAAAGAATATCAAGATAAAGCTGGATCAAAATCTGTACATGATTTCTTTATTCATGACAATGTATGGTCCGGATTTGGCTATATCGGCATTCCGCCCGGAGTAGCATTGGTTGGAAGCTATAAACAAATCATTCAGAGTATTGAAGAATATCAAAGCATAGGCGTTGATTTATTCTTCTTGGCAGGATATCCACATTTAGAAGAGAATTACCGTTTGGGTGAGCACATATTGCCATACTTCAGAGAGCAGCGTGAAAAGCTGAAGCGTACAACTTTGATTTCAACTGATCAAGTCGCATAAACGCTCTAAACCTTCATCTATTGAACAGCCAATATTCAGATATTGGCTGTTTTTATTTATATCTTTCAAAAATTGTGAATCAATCGTTATTTGCTGAATGAGGTGTTTAAAAAGCAACAATCACCTAAGAAAAGTGATTTAAAACATACAGTTGAATTTGTTTATTAATTATAAGTTGTTGAATTTTAATATATAAAATAATGGCACGCAACTTGCGAAGAAAAGGCATAACTTTTGTCACGATAACAACAGGTGATTGCGATGTCCACATCCGAGCAAGAAGCACAATCTCATAAGCTGAATAATATCTGGGTCACACGATGTCCAGTGCCTACAGCCACAGGGATTGCAATTAAACGCGGAACCTTGGCAAAAAAATTTGCTAAGCAAAACATTGAAGTTTTTACACTACAAGATTCTAAAAAAGAATTGTCAGTTCATCATTATGACCATCAGCTAGCAGCTTTGTTCCGCGAAGGTGGCAATGTTCCTGCATTGGCAGCTCGTGCGGAAGGTGCACCGAGCCGTTTGATTGGCTTAACGTGGATAGATGAATGGCAGGTCATTATTGTACGTCCTGATTCTGACATTAAAAATCCTGAAGACCTTAAAGGTAAACGTATTGCATTGCCTGCATATGCAGAACAGCGTGCTGGCAGTATTTTCCGCGCAATGTCTTTGCAAGGCATCCGCGGGGCTTTGCAATTGGCGGGCCTGCAATTTAAAGATGTTGAATTCGTGGAAACTGCTGAACGTGGTTTAAACAAAGATCAGCAAGTCTCAGAAGGGCGTGATGCCAGCACTTTCTGGTCTGGTTTAGATGCATTGCTTACACATGAAGTAGATGCTGTTTATGTCAAAGGAGCATCTGCTGTTGAAGCTGCAACAAAACGTGGCTTAGTGGTTGGCATTGATCTTGACCAGTTTCAAGATGTTACTTCCCGTATCAACAATGGCACACCGCGCCCGATCACAGTCCATGAAGATCTTTTAGAACAACATTTTGATCTGGTAGTAGATTTTCTTGAAGAATTATTTGATACCGCGGATTGGGCAAAAGATCATTTAAATGAAGTGTTGAAAATTCTGCAAAGTGAAACGATTGCTGGGGCTGAAAGTGTGGCAACAGCCTACCGCAATAATTTCCATTTAGGTTTGCACCCTTCTTTAAATCCAGCGCGCATTGATCTTTTAAAACAGCAAAAAGATTTTTTGTGGCTACACGGTTTCCTTGAACATGATGTGGATATCGATGCTTGGATCGATGCACGCCCTTTACAAGCTTTGCTGCAGCGCCGCCAAAAGAAAGCATCTTAAATCTTTCACCATACATTTCAATTTTTAAGAGAACAATATCATGACGATTATCCAAACACCATTATCTGAACAACTCATTACTTTTATTGATCAGCAGCGTGAAATTGCTGAATACGCTTTTGATGTGTTTCGTCAAAGCAATACCATCACTGCTAATGGAACAGTGAACTTTGTGGAACGTGTACCATTTGAAGACAAACTGATTACGATTAATTATGCCGGTCCGTGGAAACGTGATGTGAAAAGTACGGTTTCTGTTGAAACATTGGATGGTGAAGTGATTTTAGGTCGAAAAGCAGGTGGAGGTCGTTATAACAAGCTGTTTCGTGAGCATGCCGATGTAACGACTATTTCACATGTACATGCGCCAAATTTAGGAGCATGGGCACAAACTCACCGTACTTTACCTGTACGTTATGTTCCAGTACAGCGTTTTCATTTATTCAAAGAGCTGCCGAACTATATTGACCGCCGTCAAGCGGAAGTAGATTTTATTTTAGACCAGCTGAAAGTAGATATTGAGAACCGTGCAATTTTAGAAGCTAATGGAGGTGCAACAGTATGGGGTCGCAAGGGCTTGCAAGAAACTGCCGAATTTATCTTATTGCTAGAAGAAGGTGCACAAATTCAGTTACTGGCTGAACTGGTTGGCGGCAGCCGTGAATATGGTCCAGGTGTATTACAACAGCAATGGAAAATGAGTGGCTTAACTGAAAAAGCGAAAGCACTTGGATTATTAGCTGATTAAAGATACTTGAGGAAAATAAAATGGCTGTAAAAATATTATGGTATCTCACCGCACCAGATGGTCCGTATCCATGGCTTGAAGATGGACGCTGGGAAACAGATTATGAGCACTTGCAACAGGTGGCTTTTACTGCAGACAAATTAGGCTTTTATGGCTCTTTAATGGGGACAAGCAGCTATGAAACCTTAGCGGTTGCTGCCAGTCTGATCCCTTTTACCAAGCATCTTAAATTTTTAGTGGCGCAGCATCCAGGTGAAGTAAAATCTGCAGTGCTAGCTAAGTACGCACAAACCTTTGATGAATTTTCAAAAGGTCGTTTGCTGTTCAATGTTGTCAATGGCAATGACGCTGGTTTAGCTGCATTGGGTATTCATTATCCACATGATGAACGCTACGACTTCAGTAAAGAATACTGGACAGCATTCCAGCAAAACTATTTAGGCGATCGTAACGGTTTTAACGGTAAATTCGTGAAAATTGCGCCTCGAGTTGAAGGCGGGGCGCCAATGAGTAAATGGCATGGTCCAACAAACCTTAAAGGTGTTCAGCTATGGGGTGCAGGAACTTCAGATAAGGGGATGCAGCACTCTGTAGAGCTGCTGGATGTATATCTAAGTTTTGCCAATACACCGCCAAAATTGGGCGAAAAATTTGCCAAGGTCGCGGCAAAAGCAGCTTCAATTGGCCGCACTTTGGAATATGGCACACGCCTGCAAATTATTGTGCGTGAAACAGAAAAAGAAGCTTGGGAATACGCCCAATCATTGCTGGATAAAATTGATGTGGATTATGCCATTCAGGCAGTTAAGCGCCAGCTTCCGCCAGGTGCTGATTTTGATACGTATATCAGTCCAGATCCGCAAGTTCAGCACAACTTAGAAGCATTGCGTGCAGGAAAATTGCCGCAAGCGCGTGACTTTGAAATCTATCCAAATATTTGGACAGGCCCATCATGGTTTGGTTTTGACATCCTAGGTCCAGCTTCCGGAACGACATTGGTTGGTAGTGCAGAAAACGTCGCAGCGCGTATTAAAGAATATGAAAGTTACGGCACATCAGCATTTATTTTGTCGGGATTTCCGCTGATTAGTGAAGCTTACCGTGTCGCGCACCTGTTATTCCCGTTGCTTGATTTAGACCATGGCTTTGAAGTGCCGTCAGTTAAAGTGAAGCAACACCAAAACAATCAAATTCAAACCCATCTGCAGCAGCGTACTATTGCTTAACAGAGCATAAATCGTAAAAAGTAGGCAAGAACAATGACAAATATTACTCGCAGAGAATTGTTGAAACAGACAGGAGTATTGGGGATTGGAGCAGTGGTTGCGAGCAGTATGTTGGGTTGTTCTCGCTCTGATCAGCACGCCGCTGAAACTGCTGAGGCATCTGCTCAAGCGGAACAGCCAAAGCGTGGTGGTGAAATAAAAATTGGCGTAATTAATGGCAATCAGGCTGGCAATTTGGATGCACATAAGCCTGTGGGCTTATCCAGTGCATTCCGCGCTTGGCCTTTATATGCAAAATTATGGGAATGGGGAACGAATATCCAGCCAAAGTTGGCTTTGGCTGAATTCGCAGAGCCAAATGCCAATGGTACGTTATGGACTATCCGTTTGAAAAAAGGATTGGAATTCCATCACGGCAAAACCATTACTGCAGATGATGTCATTTTTTCCTTACGCCGTTTGACTGATCCAGTTTTGGCATCACCTTACGCATCTTATTTGTACTCGTTGGAACGCGATCAAATTAAAAAGCGCGATGATTACACCATTGAGATACCATTCCAAGCAGGAAAAGGCCTAGTAGCTTTACCAGAAGCTTGGATGAGCTGGGGCGGAATTGTTCCTACAGATTATGATCCAGTGAACAATCCGGTCGGCGCCGGGCCATATAAATTAGATAAATTTACACCGGGTCAGCGCTCCCGATTTGTCCGATTTGAAAATTACTGGAAAGCGGATCAGCCTTATGCTGATGCAATAGAAATTATTGATTTCAAAGATCAAACTGGACGTTTAGCTGCGCTTCAGGCCGGTCAGATTGATGTCGCTTCAGGCATTATCGCTGAGCATCTTCCTTTAATTCAGGCCAATAAGCGTCTGCAGGTTGTTTCTTCAGAAACTGATGCCTATCAATCATTCGAAATGAATCTGGCTAAACCTCCATTCAATGATCCTCGTGTACGTCAGGCATTTCGCTTAATTGCTGACCGTGATGATCTGGTTAAACGCGCATTGGTTGGACAGGGGCGTATAGCGAATGATTTGTATTCGTTTAGTGATCCTGTTTATAACCATTCTATACCCCAGCGCAGTCAAGACTTAGCAAAAGCCAAAGAACTACTGAAACAGGCAGGTTTTGATAATAATTTGACTGTGAGTTTGTATACCGGACCTGACAGCAATGCAGCGTTGGTGTTTGCTCAGCATGCTGCCCAAGCGGGTGTAAAAGTCAATGTGAAGCAGGTCGATCCAGCAACTTTTGCGAATGCAGTGAAGCAGGATTGGCCTTTTGTCACTGGTTCAAATGTATCACGTCCATTTCTGCTGACAGCTTTACAAATTGATGGTCCAGGTGCTGCTAATAATAAAACACGCTTTCAGCATGCGCGCTTTAACGATTTAGTTTCGCATGCACTTCAGGAAGCAGATTTAGAAAAACGAAAAATCTATGTCCATCAAGCTCAAAAAATCCAGCATGAAGAAGGTGGTTTACTGATTTGGGGCTTTAATAATGTCATCGATGCCCACAGTACCAATATTGGCGGTATTGTTCCTGACCGTACCGGCTTTGCTGCATGGCGTACTGATGGCTTTTGGAAAAAAGGCTGAGAAATATGACTACACAAACTTCTGAATTGGTGAATACGCGCCTGGAAGAGCAAAAAAAAACATGGGAACTGCCTGCATGGTTCCCTTGGTTTGCTGGCCGTTTACTTTCCGGCTTGATGGTGGTTTTTGTCATCAGTTTAATTGTGTTTATTGCAACACAAGCACTACCTTCTGATCCCGCACGAGTGATTTTAGGGCCAGAGGCACCTGAAGCAACTGTGCAGGTGCTGCGTGAGCAACTTGGGCTAAATCAGTCTATCTTGATTCAATATTGGAATTGGGTAACCCAGTTCGTGCAGGGAAATTTTGGACAATCGATTGATTCCCATGTCCCTGTAAAAAACATCATTCAAAACTTTTTCGCCAATACGCTGTTCCTCAGCATATTGGTGATCGTGGTGACTGTGCCTATTTCCGTTTTCACTGGTGTTTGGCTGGCGTTACGACGTGACAGTATCCTTGACCGATTTATTGTTTCGAGCTCGATTGTATTCAAGGCTATACCAGGATTTGTTTTGGCCATTTGGCTGATGATGTTTTTTTCAATCTCTGTATTTCAAATTTTACCTGCAGCATCACTGCTTGAGCCGAATGTTTCAATTTTTGCTCAATTGCACTATTTGATATTACCGGGGCTGACATTAGCATTGTCCTTAGCGCCATATCTGATGCGCCTAGTCCGTGGATCTATGATTGATGCATTGGAATCTGAATATGTGGTGGCTGCGCGATTGAGAGGAATTCCAGAAAATCGAGTGATCTGGAAACATGTATTACCCAATGCATTAGTACCGACAATCCAAGCAATAGCATTATCACTGCGGGTACTCATCAGCGGAGGCTTAATTGTTGAGGTAGTATTCAGTTACCCGGGGATCGGCAATGCGCTTAATGCGGCTATTGAAATGCGCGATATCCCAACCATTCAAGCAATTGTCTTGCTGTTAACCATCTGTGTGGTGGTAGTGAATTTAGCTGCCGATTTATTGACGACGTTATTAACCCCGCGTTTGCGTACAGCACGCCATTTTAGAGCTCGTTCTCCAGGTAAACGCTTGGCTTCACTCTTATGGAAGTCTGGTCGTCCTGTTACCGTGAAACCGGTAGACCGCCGTAATGCTTTGAAAAATATTCACCCAAGCTCAGAGCAAGGAGAATAACCATGTCGATTATTACTTTGCATCGAAGCAAATTTTTTCAAACATTGATTCGTGAACGTCAGGTTCGTTTCGGGTTTAGCGTCACGCTTATTGTTGTGCTGTTCGCTTTGCTAGGGCCTTTGTTCGCGCCTCAGAATGCTACTGCCTTGGTCGGTTTTACATATGGCACTGTAGACCAAAATGCCTTGTTGGGCTATGACTATATTGGTCACGATGTTTGGTCACGCCTACTACATGGCGGACAGTCCATTATCTGGATGTCTGTAGCTGCAAGCTTTATTGCTTTGCTGATCGGTTCAGCATTAGGGCTTTTGGCTGCATTAGCAAAAAAGAAAACCGACCAGTTCATTACATGGTTGACTGACATTTTTATGGCATTCCCAGATCTAATTTTAGTATTGCTCATCGTTTCTATGTTGGGCAGAGATCCTTGGTTGATTGTAGTTACAGTATCGATTGCTTTCATTCCTGCAGTGATCCGTCTTGCCCGTGGTGTTGCTCTGAATATCGTTGAGCAGGAATACGTTGAAACAGCCAAAATTTTAGGTTTCTCGAAACTCTATATTTTATTTAGGGAAATTTTACCCAATATGCTGACGCCTTTACTGATTCATTTGGGCGTCATGCTGACCTGGGCTGTCGGTATGCTTTCAGGTTTGGCATTTTTAGGTTATGGCGTTGCACCGCCTGCAGCTGACTGGGGCTTGATGATCAATGAAAATCGTGCAGGTTTGCTGATTCAGCCATGGGCGGTGTTGGCACCCGTTTTACTTATTGCACTGTTTGCGCTAGGAACAAATGTTTTAGCTGAAGGGGTTGGTCGAGCAGCAGCAAGGATTGAGGAAAAATAATATGATCATTAAACAGCAGGCTGCCATACTGGAAGTAAAAAACTTGTCTGTAGCACTTGTGGCAACAGGTAATGACATTATTTCGGAAATTGATTTCACATTGCAGGCTGGTGAGATACTCGGCTTGGTGGGTGAAAGTGGCTCCGGCAAGACCACTTTATCCAGTGCTTTGCTGGGCTATACTCGTCATGGGGCGAAAATTATTTCTGGTCAGGTCATTTTAAATGGCCGGGATATTTTAAAGCTGAATGATCAGCAAATCCGTCAAATCCGCGGATGCCAAATAGCACATGTAGCACAGGATCCAGGAACAGCACTGAATCCGGTACTTAAAATTGGACAGCAATTTGATGAACTGCTTGAAGTGCATCAGCCTGAATTAAGCAAATCTGCTCACCAGCAAAAAATTCTTAAAATTTTAAAAGAAGTAGGATTGGCAGCAGATGAGGAATTCTTAAAACGTTATCCACATCAATTGTCTGGCGGACAGCAGCAGCGTGTACTTTTGGCCCTGGCTTTTATTTTGCAGCCGCAGCTGATTATTTTAGATGAGCCGACAACGGCATTAGATGTGACGACGCAGAGTTTAGTGTTAAACATCATTCGTCAATTATGCCAAGAATATCAAGTCGCTGCGATTTATGTATCGCATGATTTAACTGTAGTTAAAGACATTGCACATCGTGTCCTTGTGCTTTATTCAGGACGTATTGCCGAAGATACTTGGCTGGAGAATTTATTTGAACAACCGCGCCATCCTTATAGTTATGGGCTAATTCAAGCAATCCCAGATGTGGTAGAAAAGCGTGAATTAAATCCAATTCAAGGGCATGCACCATCTCCAAATCACCGTAGTCCTGGCTGTGCCTTTTCCGATCGTTGTGCTTATGCAACAGCACGATGCCGTTCAGAACGGCCTCATTTAGTTGCTGTTGAGCACGCACAGCATCCGCATTTTATTGCTTGCCATCATCCGGAATGGTACAAAAATGCTGAACAGGTACATGCAGCGCATTTACTACAAGAGGATGGGCTAAATACACAAGAGATTGTACTTCGTGCTGAAAACATCAATGCCTGGTATGGACAGTATCAAATTTTATTTGATGTGAATCTTCAGATTCAGCGCGGTGAATGCCTTGCTTTAGTGGGAGAAAGTGGTTCTGGTAAAACTACATTATCTAAAGCCATTGCCGGTATTAATGAAAGTGTGACAGGCATTTTGAGTCTTGAAGGACAAACTGTTCCATTTCAGGCTAAGAATCGTAGTCTGAAGCAGCGTCATAAGCTGCAGTACATTTTCCAAAACCCGTATAAAGCACTGAATCCGATTCATACGATTGAGCATACGCTGTCTAAAGTTGAGCAGCATTTTTTCAAAACATCTACTGATGAAACAGCTCAGCGCGTATCTGAAGTATTGAAACAGGTTTCGCTGCCGGATCAGATCAAATATGCCTATCCGCGTGATTTATCAGGTGGTGAACGCCAGCGTGTAGCCATTGCACGCGCACTTTTGTGCCAGCCGGATATTTTGATTTGTGACGAAATCACGTCAGCACTAGATGTTTCTGTACAGGCTTCCATTTTGCAATTGCTGCAGCAACTCCAACAGCAAGGCGTCACGATTTTATTTGTGACCCATAACTTAGGAGTGGTCCGTGCGATTGCCAACCGTGTTGCTGTCTTGCAAAAAGGCAGGATTATCGAAACTGGCGATACAGATCAAGTGCTCTCGAATCCCAAGCATGCATATACGCAGCTGCTGTTGGCGCATGCACCATCATTATTTAAAACACCGTCCCAGACAATCTCAGATCAGCAACTTAGTTACGTTTAAATTCAGTAATAGCTTTAGGAAAAACAATGAACGATATTACACAGCAAAACTTTTTAGAAATTGGTACTGTACGTCATTTAAGAAATGAGCAGGAAGCGCTTAAAGTTGCAAAAGAAGTGGCTGCTCAGCTGCAAAGCTATGCGCAGGATCCTGCTTATAACAAGACTTTACCATATGCTCAAGCAAAACTAATTTCAGAATCAGGCTTAACGACAATTAGTGTACCCAAAGAACATGGAGGCCTAGGAGCATCTGTTCTGACCATTGTGAATGTAGTAAAAATCATTTCGGCTGCAGATTCTGGTGTGGGACAGCTCCTTCAAATTCATTTCACGATGTTTCGTGGCATTTTGACAGGCTACAGTGATGAAATCCGTGACCGATTGTTGGCTGATATTTTAGCTGGAAAACGATTAGGTAATGCCTTGGCTGAAGTCGGTGGTAAAAATAAATTTGAGCACAAAACCCGAGTACATCGAAATGAAGCAGGTCAATTGATTTTGAACGGCAGTAAATTCTATTCGACAGGCTCTTTTCTTGCCGAGTGGATTTCATTGTTTGCAGCTGGAGATGAAGGGCCAGCGTCTATTCTACTGCATAGAAATACACCAGGATTGGAATTGGTTGACGACTGGGATGCGATTGGCCAAAACAACAGTGTCAGCGGTACCGTCAATTTTAACAATATTGTCGTGGATGAGCGCTTTATTGCAAAACGCCCTAGTCAGCCTCCTTTGCGTACAGGACTGACTTGGCCGCAAATTTTGCATGCAGCGATGGATACAGGCATTGCATCTGGTGCACTACAAGCAGGAATTGATTATTTAAAAGATCATGCTCGTCCTTGGGTGGAAAGCGGTGTTGATGCAGCTGCGCATGAGCCGCATACTATTAAAGAAATTGGTGAGTTTGCAGTACTACTACGTTCTGCTGAAGCATTGTTAGACCGCTCAGCAGTCATATTTGAACAGCATCTGAAAGATGTTCATGACGAAGAACTACAGACTGAGCTGATCTTGTCAGTTGCAGCAACTCGAGCTCAGTCAGATAAGGCATCACTTAAAATCTCCAGTGAAATTTTTGCCTTGCTCGGTGCTAGCTCAACATTATCTAAATGGAATCTAGACCGTTTCTGGCGTAACGCACGTACACATACGACACATGATCCAATCAGATGGCGTTTGTACCATGTGGGGAACTATTACATTAATAATATTCCGCCAGGTGAATATAACTCTGTACTGTTAAAAAAACAGGCTGAAAACGTGACCAAATTAAATAAGTAATTCATTTTTATTTTATATTTTTATTGATAAAAAGGGCTGATATTCAGCCCCTTTTTAATTCAATTAAAGTGTCAAAAAATCTAGGAGAAGTCTTAGATTCATTAAATTTTACTGAAGAGGTTTCAGTGAGTAAGACGTATAAAAATAAAGGAATGTTTCTGAGACAAAGTTGCATAAAAAAAGCCAGCCATAAACATATGGCCGACTTTAATGGCATTTAAAAATCAGGCCGCCGATTCAGTTATTAGTGATTGATATAGTCCTGGTGCCAGCCATTCTTTGACATTAATTGGGTTGGGAATAAATTTCCAACGATAGAGGAAGTCGCTTAGGTCTTGTAAAGCAAGAATCGAGGTTTCATCAAAATTGGTATTCAATTTGAGATGCGCATCTTCTCCGTAAGCGATGGGTATCCATTTATCGGCGCTATGGCATTCTTGTGCAAGATATTGCAAGGTTTCCTGCGGGTGCTGATGAGACCATTGTTCTGCCTCAAGTACAGAAGAAACGATATGCTTAACCTGTTCTGGATGCTGTTGTAAAAAATCACGATCTACTGTCAACGTACGTGGAGTACCATTATTTGAACGTAAAATTGGATCTGGATGTGCACCAATATCAATAATGGTATGCAGAGCGAAGTCTTGTGCAATCTGTACAGCTAATGCGCCTTTTAAAAAGATCGTATCGACTTCTCCAGTCAGTAGCGCCACCAATTCAGCACTTGCATTCAGTGGATTACGGGCACCATAAAAACTTGAATCTGAACTGTCTGATAATAGCTGTTGTTCTTTAGCACGGATAATATCCTTACGCTGCGTATTCACCAGATCCACAGCATCGACAGTAAGCCCAACGGTTTTTAATGAGTTTTCCAAACCACGAATGGCTTGCGCTCTAGAGAAATCAATGAGAGCATCCTGATTATGAGGCAAACCAAAACGTTTACCTTTTAAATCTGCGGGGGTTTTAATGCCGCTATCGTGTCGTGTCAAAAGCAGCTGGGCCTCATCTGCCCAAGACAAACCAATGACTTTGGTATTTTGCTGTAAAGAATATGCCCAGATTGCAGGGATGCTGCCACCATGACGCACTGAATTCTGCAAATTGTGATTAAAGTGTGAATTACGGATATCTTTGGAATTTGATTCACGTAGAGATTTGATTTCAATTTGGTCAGCTTCAAATTTTTTCTGTAGCCAGCCTTTTTGAATGGCAATGCCAAGTCCAGTTGGAACAGGGCAGCGTGTGTACCATACCGTAGATAACGGTGATGAATTTTTTGTTGTCATTTGTACATACTCTGAAAGGAATAATGTACTTGGAGCAATAATAATGCCAATTTATAACTAATTGAATTTCAAATATATTATTTTAATATTCAAAAAAAAGCGTTATTTATCTGAAAAAATGTTGTTATTTCAACAGATTGTTGGATTCAATGTGGTAGTAGCAACACCAGAATATGAATAGAAAAATATTTCAATAAAAAACATGTACTTAAAATAGTGAAAATAAGCATAAGACTGGCATAGATCTCGCAATAGGTTGTTATTCTATTGTTCTACTGCATATTTTATGTTTAAAAATTATCCTTTGCTGCGAAGTTTGGCTTTATATCGGTATATGCCATACCGTTTTGCACTTACAGCACTTTTATTCCTTGGTGCGAATATCGGAATTGCGCTACAACAATTCTCAGTTGGTCAGGCCATCGATCACTTAAAGTATGCTAACTCCAGCAGTATGTTTGCCTATGCCTTGACTGATCCGCAAAATCCTTGGTTTTGGTTTACTGTGATTATATTAATTGCTTCGGTACGTGCCATTATTCAATATTTAGGAGGGTTATCTTCGCTGATCATTGGTCAGGATTTGCTAACAATTTTACGGGAAAAAATTTTTAAGCAAGTTCAGGATCTGGACATTAAGTGGCACTGGAAACATGGGTTAGGCGAGGTACTGACCCGAACGACGCGTGATGCGGATAAATTAAAAGAAGCATTGATCAACTTCTGGCGTCAGGTTTTTGAATCAACTTTAGTAGTCCTGGTGAGTATTGGCTTACTTTGCTATTACCATCCGCTTTTAGGACTCGTACCTCTATTATTTATTGCTTTAGGCTTGGGTGTCTTATTCTATTTAACCAATAAGATGGTGGTTTTAGATCATCAAGTTGGATTGGCTTATGAAAAAGTGAGTGACTCTTTATCTGAAAATATACATGGCATCAGAGTTATTAAAGCGTTTGGCCTAGAAGGTGATAAGTCAGACCAATTCAGTAATTTCATCCAAAATTTTATCCAGCGTTCAGCCGATGCAATTGGCTTTGGCGCACGTTACTTGCCGATACCGCAGATTATTATTGCCTTGCTATATGTCTGGGTGATGGGATTTGGTGCTTATTTAATCAGTGAGCAGCAGTTGAAGGTAGGACAATTCGTCGCGGCTTTGTTAATGGCCAATATGCTAGTGTTTCGTATCGAAAGTATCGGTCATGTGTTACATATCTTTGCTGGTGCAAGAGCTTCAGCTGCACGAATTTGGCAAATGCTTGATGTGAAGCCTGATATTCAGGATGGTGATGTTCAGCCAGATTTTCGTTCTGATTTAGGTTTAGAGCTTAAAGTAGAAGGACTCACACTTCAGACTGAAACTGGCAAATCTTTGCTTAAAAATATTCACACCCATTTTAAACCCGGTCAAATTGTGACGATTGTAGGAAAAACAGGTGCTGGTAAAACAACATTACTGAATATGCTAAACCGTTTTTTTGATCCAAACCAAGGCCGGGTATTGATTGGTTCAGAACAGCAGGGCTGGTATGACACGAAAACTTTGCAGCTCAAAGCGTTGCGTGAATATGTGCAAATCATACCGCAAGAAAATTTCTGTTTTTCTGGAACACTGGCAGAAAATTTACGTGTGGCTAAACCTGATGCGACACCAGAAGAAATGACTCAAGCACTGTATTTAGCTTCGGCTGTGGAACTGTTGGAACGGTTGGAACATGGACTAGATACTGTGATTGGTGACAAAGGGGTCACGTTATCAGGTGGACAGAAACAGCGAATTTCATTGGCGCGTGCCATTTTAAAAGATTCTCCAATTTTGGCCCTTGATGATTCCACCAGTGCTTTAGATGCAGCAACCGAAAAAAATGTTTTAGAACGCCTCAAGTCGATGTCTGATTTAAGTTCATCAGGATCGAAAAAGCCTAAAACAATCATTATCAATTCAAATAAACAGACCACCATTGCACTCTCTGATTGGATTATTGTTCTTGATCATGGAGAGATTGTGACTCAAGGAACACATACAGATTTGATCCAAAAAAGCCATTTTTACTGTCAGATTATGGGGTTTGAACAGCCTTACTCATCTCAACCCACAGCTGTATGTGAGGAGGTATAGATGAATCCAACTATACAGCAAGCTGATAAATCTAGCCTTAAATTATCTGATTTGCAAATTGAAGAAAAACTGGCCAAAACCCAGATTAAACGCAATATGTTTCACCGCTTGATTCCACTGATTCAACCCGTGAAGCATTTGATTATTGCTTTAATTGCTGTGGAGTTTTTTCAGGTTTTGACGATTTTTGTGCGTCCTTGGGTAGTTAAATATGTTCTAGACACAGGTTTTATTCGTGATGGGCAAACAATTTTACTGAATTATTCTGCCCTGACACTAGCTATCACGGTATTGTTGCTTAGTTGGATCTTCCGTTTCGGATTCGCTGGGCTTTCTAAATACCTGTCAGGCATCACCGCAGTGAAAGTCATTAACCAGCTTCGTCAACGGATCTTCGACCATGTACAGTCCTTGCATATAGGTTATTTTGATAAAACCAAAGCAGGACGCATTATTAGCCGTGCCGACCGTGATGTAGACATGCTTGAACCTGTCTTGGTGCAGGGGCCACCAGAACTGCTATCCGCAATTTTACGATGTAGTTTGGCTTCAGTGCTGTTGTGGCATATTTATCCGCCATTCTTTTGGACACTGTTTATCATTATTCCTGTACTGTTCTTTTTCACTCGTATTTTTAAACGGATATCACAAAAACGTTGGGGTAAAGTCGCTGAAGAGCGCAGTAAATTCACAGCACATCTTGTTGAAACCGTGAATGGCGTTAAGATTATCCAGCAGATGGGTTTCATTGAAAAAAATGGGCGAAAATATAAAAAATTGCTGCATGATTTCAATCAATCGATTATTCAAGGGAGCATTCGAACAAGTTGGTTTGCACCCCTTACAGGATGGCTGGCGGCTATTGGAACAGCTGGACTGTTAGTTGTCGGCAGTGATGCCTTAAGCCAGGGGTATATTACAGTTGGCCAATTTGCTGAAAGTATTTTTTACGTCTTTTTATTCCTAGCACCGCTGCAGGAACTTACAGATTTATTTGACCGCTATTCAAATGGCACTGCATGTGCTCAACGCATTTTCCTGCTTTTAGATACCCAGCCTGAAATTCAGGATAAAGTAAATACATTGAGATTAAATGTGATTCAGGGAAATATACGTTTCAGTAAGGTTAATTTTGCTTATACCAGCAAACCCGTATTAAAAAATTTGTCACTCAATATAGAAGCCGGTCAAACAGTTGCTATTGTGGGCCCAACAGGTCATGGCAAAAGCACTATTGTTCAGCTGTTAACGCGTTTTTATGAACCGCAGCAGGGTGAGATTTATATTGACCGGTATGCACTTCGGGATATCCAGCAGCAGAACTTAAGGCAGCACATGAGTATTGTTCTTCAGGAAAATGTTCTTTTTAGTGGGACAGTACTTGATAACTTAAGATTGGTTCGTCCATCCGCTACGGATGAGCAGTTGGTAAAAGCAATTGAAGATCTTGGCGCAGATGATATTTTGCAGGAGCTTGCGCAAGGCTATCATACCGAAGTCGGCGTTTTAGGGGCAAATTTAAGTCAAGGCCAGCGTCAGCTCATCTGTCTGGTACGGGCATACTTGGCAGATCCTAAAATCCTAATTTTAGATGAAGCCACTTCTGCGATTGATATTTATACTGAACAAAAGATTCAGCAGGCACTACGTAAACTGTGTCAGGACCGGACATGTATTATCATTGCACACCGTCTAAGTACAATACGTGAAGCAGACAAGATTGCAGTTATTGAAAATGGTCAAGTAGTTGAAGAAGGATCTCATACCAATCTTATGCAACGTAAAGGTCATTATCATCTTTTATATGATTCATATCAGCAAAACCAAATCCAGTTTTAATAAAAAACCGCCTTTGGGCGGTTTTTTATTAATTCTTTTAAGTAATTGTTTGTATTCAAACAAAAAGTCTCATTATTGTACTTTTCATAACACTTATAAAAAATCAAAATATAATTAAGCTGTTGTTTTTATTTGATATTGTAAGTGGCATTATCTTTGCTCAAGCACGGGCACCATTTAGCTTTTAGAAAAAATTCATTTATGCCAAATTCATATCTATCTACAGTTTTTATTGTCAGTGCTTTATCGAGTAGCATTGCATTGGCGAATGAAAAAATCACGCAGACTCAAGAAGACAGTATACAGCTACAAGAAGTGGTTGTTACCGGTTCCCGTCGTGCTATTTCTACACCATTGCAATCGCACTCTCCAGTAGATGTCGTCACAGCTGTACAATTGCAGGCAACGGGTGCAACAACAGTGGCCAAAGCTCTTACACAACTTTCTCCATCAGCAAGTTTGCCAACAACTCCAGCAGGTGGCTTTGCTGCTTCAACCCCGCCAAGTATTGCGTTGCGTGGTTTAGCCGGTGATCAGACACTTGTGCTCGTAAATGGAAAACGCCGTCATACGTCCTCATATTTTACACGACAGGGGTATGCTGGCGGACGTGGCGCAGCTGTGGTTGATTTAAGCTTAATTCCTATCAGTGCTGTGAAACGTATTGAAATTTTAAGAGATGGTGCAGCTGCTCAATATGGCTCAGATGCTGTTGCGGGTGTCGTCAATATCATTTTGAAAGGGCTTTGTTGCATAAAGGTTTGAAAGGCTGAGTTCCCTTAAGCTACTCAAATTTAAGAGACAACTTGGGTATGAGGGCGACCTAATTCTGTGAATTTATTCAAGACTGCCATGCGTGCATGGATCTCATTCACCTGACTTGGAAAACTCCGCGCTGTTAATTTATCGCCTAATAATTTGATGCAATGCATCTTGGTTTCAACCAAACTTCGACGGTGATAACCAGACCACTTTTTCCAAAGCGATCTGCCTAGCCGTTTGACTGTCTTTAATAATTCGTTCCGCTCTATAGACCTCGCTTGCTGATCCTTCCAAGGCTTTGCATTCTTTCTAGGTGGAATGATCGCATGTGCATCTCGATCTAAAATGACTTGTCGGCAGTGCTTTGTGTCATAAGCACCATCTGTATAAACAGAATTAATTGGTTCATCCAAGGGAATTTGAGCAAGTAAATCTTCGAGTACTTGAGAATCACTGACATTATTTGTGGTGAGTTGTACTGCACGTATTTGCAGGGTTTTAGCATCTATAGCAATGTGAAGCTTACGCCATTGGCGACGATATTCAGCCCCATGTTTCTTGCGTTTCCATTCACCTTCACCAAGAAACTTCAAACCAGTAGAGTCTACGAGTAGATGCAGTCCATCACTACTTTTTTGATAGCTAATCGCAATATCAATATGCTTTTGTCTACGACAAAGGGTGGAATAATCCGGAGCTGTCCAATCTAATCCAGAGAGTTTAATCAGACTTTGAACAAAACCTGTGACCATACGTAAAGAGAGTCGGAATAGTAATTTGATCATTAAGCAGCATTGAATCGCTGTATCGGAGTAGGTTTGATTTCGACCTTGCTTGCCTTGTGATTGTGCATACCACTGAGTCTTTGGATCAAACCAAATGGAAATATTACCTCGGTTAATTAAGGCTCGGTTATAGGATGACCAATTGGTTGTACGGTAGATTTTAGAGGCAGGCTTATTCATTTTGAAATTATATTGCTGAATAAGCTTTTGATGCTAGGTTTGTGCAACAAAGCCCCGCTGGAACAAAAATATTCCTGATCAGCCAGGCCAATTGCTTAGATCAGAAACGATCGATGTGCCAGCATTACGCTTAAGCAATGCCAGCCATGCGATTCGTATCCTATATAGTTCAACAAGTGGTAAGGACAGTAAAACGCCAGTTGTGGTTTCCGGTAGTATTCATTTACCTAAAGGTCAGGCTCCCGAAGATGGCTGGCCAGTTGTACTATGGGCACACGGCACGGTTGGGCTTTCAGACAACTGCGCGCCGTCGTGGAATGGTCGTTCCTACCGTGATGTAGAATATTTAAACCGCTGGCTAAAAGAAGGCTTTGCGGTCGTCGCCACGGATTATGAAGGTTTAGGTGTACCTGGACCGCATTTCTTAATCAATGTGCCAATGCTTGGCTATAGTATCCTGGACAGTGGACGTGCAGCTTTAAAATCTAAACTTCCATTAGATAACAAATTTGTCATCGTTGGACAATCGCAAGGCGGTGCTGGCGCAGTTGCAGCATCTTCTTATTCCGCATCCTATGCGCCTGATCTGAATATTAAGGGTTCTATAGGCACCGGGGTCATTTATAAGGACCCGGAAGCTAAACAGGAAGATAACAATTTAAAGCTGAATCCTTTTGAAGTCAGCCCGTCACTGGCATATGGGATTTATGGATTTTTAGTGACTCAAAATTTATATCCTCAAGTTAAAACAGAAGATATTTTCAAGCCAGCAGCATTACCTTTAATTGAGCAGGCAAGAACGACATGCTTGGCCAGCTTTACTGGTGATATCCAGCATGCAGGGTTATCTCCAGCAGCAGCTTACCAGCCTAATCCACCTGCTTACTATAAGCAGCTTCAGGAACAGCAGGGGAAAGACTATGGCTATTACCCAACTTTAAAAATTAACCACCCAGTGTTTATTGGGACGGGTGCCAATGACAAGACACCTGATGCCCGTTCACAGATAAAATTGGTCGCAGATCTCTGTAAAGCAGGAACCAACGCCCAAGGACATCTATATTATGGTCTAGGTCATAGTGAGACGGTAAATGCATCATTAAAAGACTCGATTCCATTCGCGAAAAAAGTGATTGCTGATCAACCCGTTGAATCCATCTGTAAACCACAAATTAAATAAGATAAAAAAACCGGAATTTAAACTCCGGTTTTTTTATTATGCAGATTTCTTTTTGCATTTTTCTGCTTCTTCTCGTACAGCCGGAATAATATATCGGCCGTAATCCACTGTATCGTAAATTGGATCATAGCCTCGATTGAGGAATGTCGTTACCCCTAAATCAACATAGTCTAAGAGTGACTCAATGATGGTATCTGGTGTTCCGACTAAAGCTGTCGTATCGCCATAAGCTCCTACTGCTTTAGCAGTCGGCATCCATAATGCGCGGTCATGGCGGTCTCCGCGTTCTGCTGCTGCCAGAAGACGCAATGAACCTGTACCTTTAGGACGTGCAGGGACATTTGGATTATTGGCTTGATATAACGGGTTACTTTGAATATCAGCAAGAATTTTTTCAGCGCGTTTCCACGCCAGCTCCTCAGTTTCTCCGATAATCAGACGTACAGACAAACTGACTTCAGGAACTGGACGGCTGAATTTAGCAGCTGCAGCTTTCAGTTTGTCGATCTGTTCTTTAACACCTGTTAATGGTTCGCCCCATAATGAATACAGATTGGCTTGTTGCACAGCGATTTCATAAGCAATATCTGAAGAGCCACCAAAAGAAATTGGAATATGGCCATTCACAGGTTTTAATGGGATAAAGGCATTTTCAATGTGAAAAAACTCGCCTTCATAATTAAACGGCTCATCACTGTGCCACAGCTTATTGATGATTTCTAGATATTCATTGGTACGCTTATAGCGCTGAATCTTATCTGTAATGAAATCGCCTTCTTGCGGCTCTGCTGTAATACCCGTAATTGCATGTAAACGGATACGACCGCCACCTGTCAGGTGATCTAGCGTCGCAAATGAACGTGCTGCTAAATTCGGTGTCTGGATTGCTGGGCGATGTGCAATCATGAAACCCAATCTTTCAGTGTGCTGTGCCAAAAAGGCTGCAATCTGCGTGCTGTCAGGACTGGCTGCGCTGTTCGCAATCAGTACTTTGTCAAAGCCGGCATATTCATGTGCATGCGCATGATAGCGCAAATATTCTAAATCCAGCTTATTGGTGATACGGGTGCCGCGGGTTTCAGACCATTGGTTGGGAAATACCATACCGACGAATTCAATACTCATATTATTGTCCTTCTATAGGGTTGTGATTAAATTTTCCAAAGTTTTTCAAAGCGCCATGTGGCAAATTGCGTATTTTCAGCAGTTAAACCGCCGATATTTTGATGGGCTGCATCAATGACATTGCCGAATCCCCAAATCAGCAGGCCGCCGCGCTCATGCTGAATCCGCTGAGCATGATGCAATATTTCACGACGCTTGGTGAGATCAGGCTCAGACAAGCCTTTTAAAAATAAAGTGGTATATTCCGGGTCTTTGAAATTGATTTTATTGGTGGTGGCAATCGGGGCATCATTCACCACAGCAGTGGATAAATAGGGCGTTCCCACATTGCCGGAATTGGTGGAAATTTGCCAATTGGCGCGCTGCGGGCTGTTAAAGGTAGCACTGTCGACTTGGCGCACGTTGATGGTGACATTGGCAAGTTTGGCTTGCTCAGCAAAAACTATGGCAGCTTTGCTTGGGTCTCCTGCCAGGCTCACCAATTCGACTGTCAATCCATCTACAAATCCGGCTTTAGCCAATAATTTTTTAGCTTCTTCAATATTTTGCTTACGCTGCGGCAAATCCAGGTATACAGCATCCTGCGGGGAATAGAGGTCATTCGCCACGCGGCCCTCACCATTTAATGCTTGCTGTACCAGCGCAGGACGGTCTGCGATAAGGCGGAAAGCCTGACGCACTTCAGGTTGGTCAAAAGGGGCTTTCTGCATATTAAAGTCAAAACCGTAATGAATATTGGTTTTAGAGCGAACAGTTTGAATATGTTTGGCTTTTTCTAAAATCTTGACGTATTCAGGTGTAATCGAATTAGCAATATCAATTTGACCGGACAAGAGGGCGTTGAGCCTTGAAATCTGGTCTTTGAAATCAATAATTTCAAAGCTGTCTGCATACGGCTTATCAGCCTTGAAATAATTTTCAAAACGGGTGAAGATTGAGCGCTGCCCTGGAACAAAACTCTTGACGCGGTAGGGGCCAGCGCCAACAGGATTGTGAATCGGATCAAAATCTGTCGGCACAATAGCGCCAAAATTCACCCAAGTTTCCGGCAGGGCATAAAAGCCGGGGATCTCTTTGACAAAACTGATCTTAACTGTATACGGATCCAGCTTTTTTAATTGATTGCGGTCAATCCACTGCACCAAATTCCGGAAAGGTGAGGCCAGCTTCGGATCAGTTAAACGCTGCAAAGAGAAAATGACATCATCTGCACTGATTGTTTTACCGTGATGAAATTCTAGTCCTTTTTTCAGCCGGATGGTCCATTCACTGGCATCGGCATTCGGTTCTGAAAATTCTGCCAGCGCCAAACGCGGCAGCATATGCTCATCCCATTCCCATAATTTGTTGTAGACGGCAAAACCACGGATTACGCTGCCGCCAATAGGCGATAAATGAGGGTCTAAATTTCCGGCCTGCTGCCCGCCGATCACTCCCATTTTAATTGAGCCGCCGTGTTTGGGCTGCTGAGATGCTGCCGCAGTTTTCGCATCAGATACCGCTGATTTGTTCTCTGTACGGTTGCAGCCGCTTAGGAGCCCCGCCGCGCTGGCAGTGCCGGCAATACCGAGCGCCGTATTCTTTAGGAAATTTCTGCGGTTCAATCCTTGCTGATCATTAGACATATGAAACTCGTAAAAACCAAATTTGGCTGTTTCATTGCAGGACTAATGCCAATTTTAAAAGTAATGAAACTTATTGAATTTTAATAAATAAATAAAATGCTGAAATCAGCTGCTGTTCAGAAATCAACATTATTGTTGCTTTTACAGATTCGTCCAGAGCGATGATGGCTAAAACTTAATGAGAGAAAACATTGAATTTTAAGCACTTAAAATGAATTTTTAATATTGGCATAGACTTTGCCTTAAAAGCTGCATCATTGCCAAACATTTGACTGAATCTATGACGATTAAATTTCCTTTAAGTACTTTAGCGGTTGCCATTGGCCTGCTGCTGCAGCAGGCACATGCTGAGAATCTTGCCCCCGTCCTGAATAAAGCTGCTTCTGAAAGAGCACAAGATGTGATTCAGCTGGCTGAAGTCGAAGTGGTGGGGGCCAAAAAAGTTAAAACTAACCTGCCTAAGCGTGAAGTCCGTTCTATTTATGGCACCAATGAAAAAGTTCTGGACACGCCCCGGGTGGTCTCACAAATTAGTGAATCTCAGCTTGAAAATGAAGTCATAAAAAGTGCAGATGATTTAGTGAAATTTGCACCCGGCGTTACGCGCGGCGGCGGTCAAAATGTGAATTTTGCGCCACAGATCCGCGGACAAAACTCCGAGGTATTTCAGGACAGCCAGCGTATTTACAATACCCGGCATCCAAGCAATTTCAATGCCTATGAAGCTGCAGATATTGTATCAGGCCCAACAGGTGTCATCTTTGCGCCTGCATCCGGTTCTGGCGGCTATGTGAATTTCATCAGCAAGAAACCGAATTTTGAACAGGCCGAAACAACGATTAAAGGCGTGCTGGGCTCATGGTATAAAGGGAAAGGTTCAGAACCGCACCTCTCTTTAACTTTGGATCATACTGCGCCAATTAATGATGAACTGGCCTACCGTGTCAGTGTCACGGGCCAGCAGTCAGACGACTTTTATGACAATGTTAAAAATGATTTTAATGCCTTTTATGGTGCCTTGGCTTGGCGTCCCGATGACAGCCTGCGTATTGACTGGAATTTAAGCTACGATAATTACAAAAACTTTAATGTTACCCATGGCTGGAACCGCGCAACACAGGCTTCAGTGGATCAAGGCCAGTATTATAAAGGCCGGGCGACACCGATTATTCAAAGCGGCAGCCAGTATTGGTCGCCTGTATTTGAATCGGGTGCTGCCGATTCACCCATCATTGGGTGGCAGCAGCGGGAAGCCAATAGCCAAAAACAATATGTGGCGGTAGGCCCTGTCCAGACTACACCATTGCCAAGTGCGACAGTGGAGGGCGCCGGCACAATCCGCGGCTGGGTTTATGACCCATCCATACCCGGCAACGAGTTAGTCAAACTGGAAGATTATGTTTCAGGCCGTGCTGAGGATAAAAACAGCGCTAAACGTCTCAGCACTCAATTGCGGGTGGCTAAAGATTTAAATGAAAACTGGCGTGTAGTAAACAGCAGCCTTTATCAGAAAAGTGAAGATTTAGGTGACTCAGTTGGCAGCTTCTTTACCGATATGAGCCATGAGTTGTTTGATAACCGTCTTGAATTTCAGTCAGACTATGATTTTAAAATTGCAGGAATAGACCTCAAACATCGTTCAAATACGGGTGGTACTTACCGTTACGAAGGATTCAAAGCTCTTGCAGCTAATAACAGTTTCAACATCAATCCTTATGATCTGACGAATGACCCTTCACAAAAAAACCCAGGTGATTTGTTAGGTTTGGAGAACAATACTAATTCAACTGGAGGCTGGATTGGTCAAGCCGGTGTGCCTCAGTATTCACAGTATTATGGCTATTTAAATCTGCCGCCAATGTATGCCATTGGGCATGGTTTATATGCAGAGAAAGGTGGTTTCCCAACTTCTGGCGGTGCGGTATATACTGGAGAAGGCTCATGGGATACCTATAGCTTATTTACTCAGCAAAATTTTGTATTTAATGAAAAATACGGGTTGAATTTGGGTATTAACCATAGTTCAGTGCATGCAAGCTTATCTAATCCTTTGGTGTTGCAGAATTCAGATCAGCGCAGTCATCATGACAGTTACAGCTTATTAAGCTATCAGGCCAGCACTTTTTATAAGCCGACTCAGAAAAGTACCTTATATTTTACCTATGACAAAAGCACTGCCATAAATACCGGTGTATTCGGACCATTTTTAACATGGGGAGCCAAGAATCAGCTCAATCCATTGTCATTTGACAGTCAAAGTCTTCTTAAAGAAGTTGGCATCAAATATGAAGCTATCCCGAATGAATTATTTTTGAGTTTAAGTTGGTTTGATCAAAGCCGTGATTTATCGCCTGATAGTAATGGCAACATGGCAAAGCTTAAAATTGATGGTATTGAGTCTTCATTGCGCTGGCAGGTGCAGCCAAATATTGCTATTGGTGCCAACTTGACTAAATTAAATCCAGTTTATACATCTATTGTACCTTCTGGTTTTTCTCCGTTTGGATTTCATGTAGACAATGCTACAGTCTGGGGAGACAGCAACCGCCTGAATCAACGTACTGCGGGACGTTATCAAGCAGCGGGGATTCCAGAATATTCTGCCACAGCTTATCTAGATTACCAGCATGAAACGGGATTTGGCGCCAATATTTCAGCATGGTGGACCAGTGACTGGTATACTAATTTAGCGCAGAATGTGAAAGTTCCAAATAATTATAATATTGATTTGGGTTTATTTTACCGTCAGCCACAGTGGACAGTTGGCTTAAATATTTTGAATCTGACCAATGAGCGAAATTTTGTAAATGGTTTAGCCGGATCCAACTCAGAATTTCTGCAGCCAATGCGGCCATTAACTGTTCAAGGCCAATTCAGTTACAGTTTCTAAATAAAATAAATCTTAAAAACCTGCGAACAGCAGGTTTTTTTAATGTGAAATATCTATCTTTATAAATGCTAAAAATATCTTATTTTAAGAAAATAAAATGATGATATATTAATGATTAATTGTTATTTACTTTAAACGAGAAAAACATATAACCTACAAATATTATCAAGATTAAAAAGAGTATTTTATGCAATCTTATTTAGACAATGAGTATAGAATTGTCTCTTTGCCTGAAAGTAGTGTGCCAGTTAAACCCATTCGTGCGAAAACTATAATTTTTTCAGATCAAAGCTCGAAAGAGCTGCTGAATAAAATTGAAACCATTGCACCGAGCAATGCCAGTGTGATTGTGTATGGTGAATCAGGCACCGGTAAGGAGTTGGTCGCACGAGAAATTCACTTGAAAAGTGATCGAAAAAATAAAACTTTCTTGGCGGTAAACTGTGGTGCATTAGTAGAAAATCTTGCAGAATCAGAGCTTTTTGGCTATGAGGCTGGTGCTTTTACTGGTGCTACAAAATCAAAAATAGGTTTGTTTGAAACTGCTAATGGCGGTACTTTATTTCTCGATGAGGTAGGGGAATTACCTTTATCGCTACAGGTGAAATTGCTACGTGTTATTCAGGAACGTGAAGTGTTACGTGTAGGCGGCCGTAAACCGATTCCAGTTGATATTCGTATTATTTCTGGTACGCATGTAGACTTAAAACGTGCCGTAGCTGAGAATAAATTTAGATTGGATTTATATTACCGTTTAAATGTAGTTAATATAAGTATATTGCCATTAAGGGAAAGAAAAGGAGATATTCTTCCTTTAGTTGATTATTTTATTAATAGTTATTCAAAGAAATTAATTTCGCCTAAAAAAATCATTACTGACCGTGCGAGAAATGCATTATTAAACTATTCATGGCCTGGAAATATTCGTGAAGTTGAAAATGTTATTCAATATGCTTTATTGGTTAGCGGAAGCAATTCTATTGATATTGAGCATTTAAAATTTTTAGGTGAAGAATTTATTTCAGTTAATCAGGATTTAGATTTGCTGGATGAATTTGAAAACGTATTAAAACGTATATTTGATGCCCATGATGGAAACGCCCTAAATATCATCGAACAAAAGGTGATCAACACTGCTTTTTCAAAATGCTGGAACAACCAAGTAAAAACAGCAAAGATGCTCGGCATAACTCGTAATGTCCTTCGCAATCTTTTATCTAAATATGATTTATTGCCGAATAAGGTAGTAGATGAAAATGAAGTAGCATGAGTTGTTCATGTTATTTGAATTTTTCCTGTTGAATAATTTATTTTTTTATTTTCAATTTGCTTAACTGTAATCCTACCTCAAACAAAATGCACATTGGAATCGCCAAAGACAGCATGCTCAAAATATCAGGCGGTGTGATAAACATGGACACAAAAAAGAAAAATACAATGATATGCCGTCTGTACTGTTCCAATGTCTCAATTTTCATAATTCCGATTAAAATAAGTACATAGGTTAGAATAGGGATTTGGAAAGCAAGACCAAATGCCAAAAATAATTTTAAACAAAAGCTGAGATAGCTGTTGATGTCCGTCATTGGCAGGACATTATCAGGAGATGCATAAACAAAAAATTTAAGCGCTAAAGGCAGAATGACAAAGTAGCTGAATAAAATACCGCAAAAGAATAACCCAGCACTTCCTAATACAACGCCTATACCAATTTTTTTCTCATTTTTATATAGCGCAGGAGCAATAAACTTCCATACATGATACAGGGTAATTGGAATAGTCAGTAAAATCGCGATATATAAATTAAGTTTAAATGGGGCTAAAAAAGTGCTGACGACATCCGTCGCGATCATGGAAGATTGGGCTGGTAGTAATTTGACCAAAGGCGCAGCCAACCATGTATAGCTTTGATGTGCAAATGGTAATAAACAGAAAAAAACACCTAATACGCTGCCGATAATATAAATTGTGCGTGTTCTTAATTCTTTTAAATGCTCGGAATATTTCATTTTTCCGGTATCATTCAATTCTTCTAAAATCTGATGATCTGTCATATAGCTTTTTTCACTTCCTGCGATATTGATGCTGCCTGTCGGAAGGGTACTAAACTGAAGGATGAAACTGGTTCATAAAGATGGGACTTATTTTTTTGTACCTGAACATTCAGTTCATATTGTTGCTGATCAATCTTTGCCTGCATTTCTAATAAAGAAGCTTGCAGTTGTGCTTCATTGTCTTTAATCCGCTGCAGCTCTTGCTGCATGAATTGCTTCAGTTCGCCCAATTCTAATTCTTCTTCAATATCTTGCTGAACTTTCTGTACCAGAGACTTAAAACCTCGATATTTAAGCATGACTTGGCGCAGGACTTGTGGAAATTTTTCAGGTCCTAAAATAATCAGTGCAATGATACTGAATGCGAAAATTTCGCCAAAACTGACATTAAACATAAATGAATACTTAAATCTTTAATTCACGGTTTTTTCAGATACATTTTCAATGACTTTGGCTTGGTCATTTTTTTGATGTTCAAGGTGCAGTGTCTGATTTTCATCTTTAACAGAATCCTTAAAGTCTTTAATCGCACCACCTAAATCTTTGCCGAGATTTTTTAATTTAGACGTGCCAAAAAGTAAAATAACAACAACTGCAAATAGTACGATATGCCAAATGGATAAGCCCATAGCAGTGACTCCTTAAGATAGAAAAGATCAGTTTAATTGGATGACTTCAAGTTATGAAATCATAATAAAACCGATCATTATGGTAAAAATTCTAAAGCAAAAATTTAGCTGTTTAATGCGTTAAATTTGCAATCGCTTGATTACGCAGCTTAAATAGCTGGGCATCTTCTTTTAGTCGAGGATGTGCTACATTAATTGGAATAATGTGCTTAATTTTTCCGGGACGTGGAGACATGACCACGACTCGGTCCCCTAGGAAAACTGCTTCTTCAATATCATGGGTCACTAAAATCATCGTGATTTTTTCTTGTTCCCAAATCCGCTGCAGTTCTTTTTGGAGAATGTCGCGAGTAATAGCATCCAGTGCGCCAAATGGTTCATCCAGCAGTAGAATATCTGGTTTGTTGACGAGGCCCCGGGCAATCGCTACACGTTGTGACATACCACCAGACAGCTGATGTGGGTAGGACTTTTCAAAACCTTTCAAGCCCACCAATTCGATATGTTCTTGAATGAGCTTTTCTTTTTCAGCTGTAGATAATACTGTTTCTTCTAATGCCAAGCCTACGTTCTCGCTTACAGTGAGCCAAGGCAGTAATCGATGCTCTTGAAAAATCAGGCCACGTTTCAGGTCAGGGCCTTTTACCGGTTGACCATTCAAGCGTATTTCGCCTTCATATTCTTTATCTAAACCTGCGATCAAGCGTAATAAAGTCGACTTGCCACAGCCGCTGCTTCCGACAATTGAAACAAATTCACCTTGCTGGATGTCTAAATCAATCTGATTGAGTACAGTTAATAGTTTCTGTTCTTGCTGAAAATGCTTATTTACATTATGAATGGTTAAAAATGACATATGATAAAACTCAAATAATTTATGCTGAATGGCGTGGACGCCAGCGAAGTAGATGTCGAGACAATGCTCGAACTGATGCGGTCATCGCGATCCCTAAT
Source organism: Acinetobacter sp. ANC 5378 (assembly GCF_013004315.1). Lineage (NCBI taxonomy): Bacteria > Pseudomonadati > Pseudomonadota > Gammaproteobacteria > Moraxellales > Moraxellaceae > Acinetobacter > Acinetobacter sp. ANC 5378. The sequence goes on along the minus strand of NZ_JABERK010000023.1, from coordinate 14,972 downwards.
AAAGTCACTGTCAAAGCACATACCAATAGAATATCCATGGCTGCATTGGCTTCAGCTTTCATCATGACGCCGCCTAAACCAACGCCAGCATTAAATAAAAGCTCACTTGCTGTAGTGGTAATCCAAGTGAACGGTACAGCAAGGTTGATACCCGTTAAAATATAAGGAATGGCTTGAGGCAGACGGATGCGGCGGAATTCACGCCAAGCCGAAAATTGATAAATGCCGGCCAATTCTTTGTATTTAGGATCATCATGCGAGAGCCCTTGATAGGTATTAATCACTAGAGGATAAAAAGAAGCTAATGCGATGATAAATATTTTGGCATTTTCACCATTGCCGAGCCATAACGCAATTAAGGGCGTTAAACCAAGTAAGGGAACTTGGCGAATTGTATTAAATATAGGTGATATCAATGCATTTATGATTTTTGAGTAGGCGAGCAGAGCACCAAGTGCCAATCCTGTAGTACCGCCGAAAACAAAGCCTAAAAGTGCTTTTTTCAAACTTCCCCAGGTATTTATAAGGAGTTCACCAGACTGAAGCAGACTTATAAATGCGTCATAGATATGCTGTAAAGGTACAAAAGCATAAGCATGTCCTGCATTATGAGAAGAACTGTATTGCCATAAGCCTAATAAGAGGATCGGAATAATCCAGCTTTTTAAAGACCGTGGCAGTAAAGTGAATTGTGGACGAGATGTAATCAAAGAGCTCATTTTCATTTTCCTTTACTGTTGCTTATATTGAATAAAGCGCTGTTCAACTTGTCTTAAGCTCTTATCCAATACAAAACCAATTAGGCCGGTGATAAATACACCTACCATGACAATATCAAGTCTCAACATTTGGCGTCCCAGTTCCATCATTTGACCAATGCCTGTACCGGCTGCCAATAATTCAACTGCCACCAGAATCAGCCATGCACGCCCAAGTGCGATACGTAAACTGCTAATCAGAGGTGGCATAACTGAAGGTAAAATGATGTATTTGACCCGGTTTTTTAATTTGAGCTGATACACCTGACTTAATTCCATATATTGCTTAGGCACGCCTTCAACTGCTTCAATCATGGCTAATGCAACCGGGAAAAAACAGGCTTTAATAATGAGTAGAATCTTGAATGTTTCACCAATGCCAAAAATCAGGATAAAAATCGGAATCAGGACAAAAATCGGAATTTGATACAGTACATTGAAGATCAGAGAAAAATAGTCTTTCACATGACGATTTGTTGCGTAAACAATGCCAAATGCAATGGCTGCTGTTGCACCTATGCTGAAACCTGCGAAAAGGCGAAATAAGCTGTCTTTCAGATGCAAATATAGTTCACCTGACTGAATTAGATTGATAAAGCTTAACCACACATTCTCAGGTGGGACTAGAATCTGATCTGGGAATAATTGCAAGCGACAAGCGACATACCAGACAAAAAACAAAATTAAGGGAGAGGCACAGGATATTAACCAATAGACATTGATCTTTTTGAATAAATTAATTCCATGCCAGGAAATCCGGCCAGATGTTAATTCTATATCTGCTGTTTTATTGAATGTTTTCACATCACCACCTTAAGGTTGATTTGCCCAGTAATTCTCAAGATTCAAATTTTTAATTGCTTGCTGGGTAAATTTTGGATCTACAAGTTCTGAGCTTTGAACAGGATTTTGAATTAATTGATGATCAACGGCATGTTTAATTACCCGATCATAATGTGTAGTTAATACCTGTATGTCATAACTTGGATTCCAGTTATATTTCCAGACAGAATTATTGTCTTGTTCACGCTGAATCACTGTAAGTGGCTGACCAAATTTAGTTTGGCTTTGCTGGTATTCACCCTGATGTTCTGAAATCCAGTGGTAGGCGCGCACAGTGGCATCAGCCAAGAGCTGAGTCACATCAGGGTTAGCATTTACATATTGTTTAGAACCCCACAATTCTGCACGCATTTTCCAATCGCGCGGTAAATTGCGTGATGACCAGATAATCTTGCCAATTTTTTTATCTTCAAGAATGTGCGCATCACTCAACGTAAAGAAAGCATCCACACTGTTGGCTGCAACGGCAGATGTTCCTGCTTGAGGATTCAGGTTAACAATCTGAAAATCACTCAGCTTTAGGCCTTTATCTTGAATCAATTGAGCGAAGTTGACTTCCCACGGACGGCCGCGGTGCAATACAATTTTCTTGCCTTTTAAATCTTCAATGTGGGTTGCTTTGGATTGACTAGGGACGACTAAATAGACATTGCTGCCTATACCGCCTGGTACAATAATCTGAGTTTTCGTGCCTATTGCATTTAAAAATACAGAGGGTAAATTGCCGTAAAATGCAAAATCAATTTTGTTATTGAGAAAGTTTTCATTAACTAAGGTAGCCACGGCAGCGGTAGTTACAGGCTCCCATTTTAAATCCACATGACGCTTTTTTAATTCTTCTAAAAAGATTTGATCTTTAGCAATAATTTCAGGCGCGCCAATAAAATCTAAAGATCCTGTTGTGCCATTCGCAACAACAGCAATACGCAGTTCTTTTGAACTCTGATTTTTTCCAGCAGATTGGGGCGTTTCCGCTTCCTGCTTGGAACAACCTGAACTAAGCAAAATAGAGCTAAAGACCAGTACGGAGAAAGCTAAAAATTTTGAAGACATAAAGGTACAACTATATAAAACGTATTTAGGCTTCGGTCATAGCAACAAGCAAGCCAACTTTTTAAGTTAAATAAAAACAAAGGTTTATGTTGAGGAGTAAATTGATTTTTCAATTGAGTGTTGGCAGATCAACACTAAAAATAAAATAAATGCTGATCTGCAAACAGTTGTATTCGTCTTGCTAATTGAATTAAATTAAAAAATATTAAAAAACAATTGCTTAATTAAATTTATAAAATCGGCACAAAATCTGCAGTTGAATGGTTTCTAAATATTAAATCAATGAAATTGAAGCGAGTTTTTATATGTCGGTTGAGTTTTTATGGCGTCTTCCTGTTCATGGTGATGGTCGCAGAGCACATACTTCACATACACGTGGTGAGTGGAATAAGTTACAACCTGATCAAGCCCCTAAACGAGTAGCACCATCTTTTCACGATCAAAGTTTTGCCTATTATGATTATGTTGAACAAGTCGCAAAGGCTGCAGATATCGTCGGCTTCCATGGTGCTCTCATTCCGGCTTTTCCACATACAGAAGAACCTTGGACGCTTGCAGCTGCTTTGGCACGCCAAACACGTAATTTACGCTTATTGATTGCAATTCAGCCATGGTTTATTCATCCAGCCTATGCAAGTCAAATGGCAGCGAGTTTGCAACGCCTAAGCAATGGCCGAGTAGAGTGGAATGTGATTTCTGGAGGTGGTGGTAGCCAGCAAAAAGCATATGGTGATTTTATTGATCATGATAAACGCTATGCGCGTACAGCTGAATTTTTGGATTTCGTAAAAGGCTATACCCATCATGCTCCATTTAATTATGAAGGTGATTTTTTCCGTGTTGAAAATGGCGGCTTACAGTACCCAATGAACCAGTACTCGGTGCCTCGTTTATGGTTAGCCGGAGCAAGTGATGCTGCTTTACATGTTGCTGGAAAACACGCGCAAATTCATCTTACTTGGGCTGAGCCTCTTGAACAGCAAAAACAGGTGATTGAAAATGCTAGATCATTTTTAAATCAGCATTATCCAAATCATCGGGTTAAATTTGGTGTCCGTATTGATGTACTCGCACGCCCAACCTATGAGCAAGCCGTAACAGAATTAAAGCAAATGCATGAATCCGTAGATTTACAGGTTCAAAGTTTTGCTCGTTTAGATACGGAATCAGTTGGTGCTCAACGCCAGAAGAGCCTCAGTGAAGGCAAGAATTTTGATGAGCTATTTCTCAGTCCTAATTTCTGGGGTGGTATGTCAAAAGTCCGTGGCGGACCGAATGGCATTTTAGTTGGAAGCTATGAACAAGTCGCTGAACGGTTACAGGAATACATCGATATTGGTGTCGATCATTTTATTTTAGCCAGCAATCCTCATTTGGAAGAAGCCTATCGCGTTGGTGAAGAAGTTTTACCTTTACTGCATCGCTAGATCTTGCCTAGCAATACCGATGATGTATCGGTATTGCTGTTCCTACAACACTCTACTGTTTGAATAACAACACCCTTCGTCAAAATACTTAATAAAAAAAACAGAGTAATTTAAAAAAAATATAAAAAACAATAATTTAATTAGTTGGCATGGCTTATGCAGTATTACATACAACTTTAAAACATGATTTGCGAAATTATCATGAGCAATATTGGAATTCATCAGTACAAACGCGCTGTACTGTACGATCAAATCAAGGCGGCACATCAGCAGCATGCTATTGTGACAGCAGATTGGTTTAATTCAACAGCTTGGCGGCATATACATCCTACACAGAAAAACAAAGGCGTGCTTATTGCATTAGCCATTGTTACTGGACTACACCTAGGTGTTTGGTACCTGTCAGAACAGTTTAAAACACAGCCGCTGCTGATTAAAAAACCTGAACCAGTAGTGATTGAAATTATTAAACCAAAGGAAGATCCGCCAAAAATCATTAAGCCGAAGATTCCGCCGATCACTAAAAAGGTAGAAATTCCGCCAATTCAGCCTAAACCGGTTCCGGTGTCAAAGCCAGTTGAAAAACCAGCTGTTGTTAAGGTAGCGTCCACTAAACCTGTTCAAAGTAAGCCTATTGAGCAGCCGGTCGTGCAAGAAAAAATTACTGCGCCAGTGAAGCAGGTCGTTCCAGAATCTCCTGCTGAAAAAGCGGCTCCTCCTGTAACACAGAATTTACCTGTAAGTGAAGCTAAAGGCTATGCAGGGTATTTAAGTAACCCTGCACCTGAATACCCAGAAATTGCGTTAGAGCGCGGATGGGAGGGCTCAGTATTGCTGCGTGTAAAAGTTTCAGCTTTTGGACATCCACTATCTGTCGAAGTTAAGCAGGGGAGTGGTAAGAAGGCACTTGATGATGCAGCACTTAGAACAGTAAAACGCTGGAAGTTTTCCCCAGCCATGCGAGGAAGTACTGCGATTGAAGGCTGGGTCGATGTACCTATCAACTTCAAGTTGCCGGCTTAAACCCGAATTATAAATCTGATTCAAAATTTAAGGAATATTACCATGTCAAATATCAATCATTTTATCCATGATACAACTATCTGGACCTTAGTAGCATTTTCTGTTGTGACTTGGGTATTGATCTTAGTTAAAATTGTTCAAACTCAAAAAGCAGCTAAACTTAATAAACAATATGTAGAAAAATTCTGGCAAGCTAAAAATTTGACAGAAGCGGTAGAACAATCCAAACAAGAGATTGGGCCAGCTGCTCAAGTTGCTCAAGTGGGTTTCCAAACCTTAATAGATGCAAATGAAAAAACCCACCATGATTTACAGCAATCATGGAGCCGTCAAGATTTATTAGAGCGCCACTTGCGTAAACAAATTTTGACTGAACGCCGTCAGTTGGAAAAAGGCAATGCCTTACTTGCTTCCATTGGTAATAACGCACCATTCATTGGCTTATTTGGTACCGTATTCGGCATTATCAATGCACTGCAAGCAATCGCAGCTTCTGGAAATGCAAGTATGGATGTCGTAGCTGGACCTATCGGCGAAGCATTGATTGCAACAGGTATAGGTATTGCAGTAGCAGTTCCAGCTGTTTTAGCTTACAACTACTTTGTCCGTCAGATTAAAGGCATTGGTGCTGATTTAGATGATTTTGCAACTGATTTTGTAAGCTTAAATCAAAAGCATGGTTTTCAGATTGCGGCTCAACCTGCCAAAGTTTCTAAAGCTGAGCCTGTTGTTGTAGCAGAAGCTAAAGAAAAAGGAGTATTTGCATAATGGCAATTTCAACTTCTGAAGATGATGATGTAGTGAGTGATATTAATATCACACCTTTAGTCGATGTCATGTTGGTCCTGCTGATTGTATTCATTGTCACAGCACCGCTATTAACTAACACAGTAAAGGTAAATTTGCCGAAAGCAGCGCCCACACAGCCTACCGATCAGAATAAAGCCGTTGTTATTAGTGTTAATCCGAAAGGTGAGATCTTTTTAGATCAAGATAAAGTTGCATTAGAGCAATTTGAAAATGAAATTCAAAGTAGAAAAAATGCCAATGCAAATTTAGCTTTGAAATTTAATGCTGATGAGACGGTGCCTTATGGTACTATTGCTAAGCTATTAGCCAGCATTGAACGTGTAGGTGTTGAAAAATTGTCATTGGTAACATTGCCCAAAGGTTAATTCAACAATTCTCAATAAATAAGCTGAAAAGCCTGTAATAATTTTGTATAATTACCAGTTGAATTTTGGCAATAGTCACCGACATAAAATACATTGAATTACATAATTTGTATTTAAAAAAACCCTATATATAACATATATATGGGGTTTTTTATTTGTGTGGTGTAATTTAAGGTAGAGTAGGGTGCTTTAAGTTTTGGTCACTAATTTTAATATGTAGATCAACAATAATTACCGACATAGATGTTCTCTATCTAAGGGTGGTTTACTATTTGGTATAAAATATTATGATGAGGCTAGGGCTTTGACAGCTACGATTTCTGTTTGGCCTTTTGGCGTAAGACATACAAATATAAGCTTTCTACTTTTTCACGTGCCCATGGTGTGGTACGCAAGAATCGCAATGATGATTTAACACTTGGGTCTATGCAAAAACATCTAATTTCAATTTTACGACTCAAGCCTTCAAAGCCCCCATAGTAATCCAATAATTCATCCAAAATGTCAGCAAGTTTTTTGCCGTGTAAAGGGTCATTGGAGGTGTTCATAATAGATCAATCGTATTTTGGGAGGCCATTATTATAACCTGGGCTAGTTGGAAAACGAGAGGGTTGGAATGTAGGTGATGATGGACTGAATAGCCACCAATTTTTTAGAGACTTTTAGTTAGATAAAACGACGAATTAACGAGGTGTTTAGGAAACTATCATCTCCATAGCGATCAAGACACCGCTCAAGCTAAGCGATCAAGTTAAGCATCTTATTGAAACCTAGGCAGAGGGAATACAACCTTATTAAGCTGATGTCATTATTGGATTTGTCACTCAGTGTAACAATCCAAAAAATTATTTAAATCCAGCATTAAAGGCTGGACTCATTCAGCATATGTTACCTGATAAACTAAAAGGTTCTAAGCAGAAATACAACTTGAAAAAATGACCAGAAAAAGTATAGAAAACTGATCATTAAGATACTTTATGGTAATCAAACCTGGGTCAGTGATCTAATCAGCTTCAAGAAGGTCTTGTTGGTGCAAGACATTATAGACTTATGTGCGGTATTAGGATTCATGTCATCTAACCCATTAAGTTCAAGAGATATTGGGCGGCCAATACATGCTAAATGTAAGCAAAATTTAAATGCAGCAAGCGCATGACCATCTTTGACTGAATAGAGTTGTAGACGAGGAAAATCCTCTTGTGTTGATGGATGTTTATCTGTTGATGCTTTTGCTAGTTTGAAAAGTTGAGGCTGTTGTTTAGCATCTAACTTTGTTTGCAAATCTTGTCCAAATAAGTGCCAAAATTTGGCAGGAAATAAAGCCTTAACCTGGGAGTAAAAATGTTCGAGTTGATCGATATCCTTCCAGCGATAATGGATACCTGTGTGTGATGCGGTCACTCGATTCAAAAATACATTCAGGACGCATGCAATTTGTGTTGGTTTTTTACGAGCTATTTTCTGTAAATGTTCAAAAAAATAAGTCACCGCATGAAGCTCTTCAGCGGTATCAAGCATCGCTGGCTTTAAGTGGGTTGAGCTCTCAATACTAAATAAACGCGGATTCCCTTTTTCTGATTTAATATTTGCTAAATTTAGGGCATTTTCATACCAATAATTGACGAGCTCTTCTGGTAAGCACATACGTTGAGCTGCACTTTTAGGATCGTTAGTAGTCTCCAATATATTGAGCGTTTCATAGAAGCGTTGAAGTGAAATTTTAGAATCTTCTGTACCAACAAAGAAAGCGAAAAAGTCATGGGGTTGATTTGTTTGTACTGACAGTTCGTTAAGAATGTCAGTAGCATTACTCTGGAGCCAGTTTGTTTGATCGTTCAATAATATAGTCGCTAGAACTGCTTGGTTTTTTTCAAAATTAAAGTCTTTTTCATCCTTTGTTATTTTCAAATTTTTAAACGTTGCATTGTAGCCCATGATTTTTTTAGCCAGTTCATTTGGCATATCTGGATGATGTTTCAGTAGTTTTTGACCAGCAATGAGATAACTTAAGTGAATATAACTTTTGAAAGTTTCAACGGGCTCTATATGCCCTAAAAGATGGGCGATAACAAACCAATGGTTTTGTCCATGTTGATTTTGAAGAAGTTCAGCTCGAATTTTTTCATATTCGTTTTCACTATAGTCAGTCAGCTCTTGCACAAGTGGTGCATATTCACAGTTCAGTAAAAGCGATAAATGATTCGCTGCCGTGTGACGAAAAGAGTGAAAGGAGTAATGATGCCCTTTAAAGACCTGATTCAATATCAGTTTTAGGGGCACAGTAACAGTGTGTTTATTCAGTTTTTTATTTTCATTCAAGTTGCTGAATAAATATAAACTTTTCTTATTCTCTAAACGTTTTTCAACAACAAAATCGCTAAAAAATTGGTACTCATCATCTTTAAGCAAAGCGTAGGCAGGCACAATCCGTTCAGCACTATCTGTTTTGAGCAGATGTTGATTCCCTTGTTTTTTTGAACCATAAGGTTGAATCCAGATAGAAAGTTGATCGAAACCCTCGATATCTTTTACACGTAAACCGAGTATTTCATTGATACGCATACCGGTGCGGTATCCTAAAATATAAATGATTTTTAATAATTTATAGTGATTGTCTGAGATGGATTGGTCATGTAAGAGCTGATTTAACTTCTTTAATATTACTTGGAAGGCTGTGTGACCAATAATGCGTGCACGAGGTCTACTTTGTGATGCAATAAATTCGAGTTCGAAATCTTCTGCTTGAAAAACAATTTGTTGAAAGGTGTGAAAGCGTTTCAACATACGAATAGTTTGGTCTTTAGATTTTTTAAACTCAGGTTGATCTGCTTCATCAGCAAGTCGTGTATTGCTAATGATTTGTTGATAGATTTTGTTCAGCAGATCATTAATGTCATCGTCGGTATCGAAGTATTGTAATGCATGAGTTAAAAACGGTTCTGCGATCCGGGTATAGTATGTATAGATTGAACTATCTGCGAGTTTTTGATTGTCTTGAAATGACTTAGTGTACTGAGTTGTATCAAAATTAAAGGTGGTTGATAATTTTTTTATTTGCTCTGAACCTGGTCGATAGAGACTGATGAGCCATAAGATAATGCGCTTAGAAAACTCATTAAACTGCTCTTGGTGACGCAGGCAAAAATCAATAATGAGTTCAGCAATGGGTTGCTCTGTTGATGATGTGCGAATAATTTTCAGCAAGTTTTTATGAATAAATATCACATTTTCTACCGCTTCAGAGGTATTTAGATCAGGTAAGGGCTTGGTTGCAGAAGAGGCATTTCTCTCTATTTCATCAACTAACTGAGTTTTAAATTTTGGGAGAGCAAAGTTTTCAAACTCATGTTCAGATAAACCACAAGTGAGTGTTTTTTCTAACAAGCATTGTGATAATGCTGGGTCAACATCTGAATTTTTCAGTTGTAGCCAGTTGAAATTGGAGTAGTCACGTAGAAATTTAAAAGTCTCGCTTGTGTATGGATGTTTAATTTTTTGAAAAATGAGACGAAGGTAAGCACCCACGTCAAGACTGATGTCACGAATTTGTCTTGTATTGAAATGAATGAGCCAAAGGCGTGTTAGTTGATCTGGAACAAAATTACGCGATTTGCGTATCGTTTTTTCATCAATAAATAAATCACCATAGCTCTGAGAAAGTGGCTCTAAAAAGATGATATTAAAATCGCAAATTTTTTGGATTTTTGCCGGGTTTTTTAAATGTTCGAGCAAAGCATTTGATGAAGCTGTTTGATTTAATCCACCGTATAACATTGAGCAAAGCAGAATATTCCCAATAATTTCATCATCAGAAAAAGCGGAACTATCTTGAGCAAGAATCCAATAATCCCAAAGTTTTTCTATAATGATGTCAATTTCATGACCGGCCTGGATCCAATCTGGGGTGAAAATTGGTTCATCGCGTTTCATCTCAAAGGTGAGGTACGGTAATGGGAAGTCTAGGTTATTGCTCTTATTGAGATATTTGATATATGTTCGGAAGAATTCATGTGCATATTTTTTCCAAGCCAAATTTGGTGCTTTACGTTTAATAAACTCATAAATCGCGGGATAAGCTTGAATTAAGTCTTCAGTTGAGAATTTTTGTTCATCAAAGTATTGTCGGAGCTCTTGTTCTGCATCAGCTCGTAGGGTCTTTTCTAATTCATTACGTTGAAGTTGACGTCTATCTTCAGCATAGCGTTTTTTTTGGATTTTTTTATTGAATGATGACATGTACTTCAATCCCGCTAATTTTAAATTGATCTTTCATTTGCTCTAAAACATCTGCAATTTTAGAAAATTGAGAGAGCGATAAACTGGAAAATGGATGTGCTGCTTCTTGTTGCATGAGCTCATGTCCAAAGAGAGCTAAAATCTCAGGTTCGGTAATTTTATGAGTTAAAAAAGCACGTGCTGTGTGGCGGTGCCAGTTTGCATGATCAAGGCCTAATTCAGGATGAAAATTTTTGACTATAGAAGGGCTTAGTGATATCCACTCGTTATTTTTGATAATGCCAAGTAATGGCAATTGACTTGTTTTGATTTGTTGTAAGGGATCAGCTAAGTGTGAGTGGCTCATTATGATTTGAATCGAAAAATATTCTAAAAAATTAAGGAATTTTTTTATCTCTTCAACTAAAAATGGGCAAAGTGGAATGAGGCGTCCGAATCCATTGCGACCGCCTACTTCTTTGTCAGAAACCATCAAAATTTGGCGTTTTAAATTAAAGTTTTTAAGAAATCCAGGGAATTCAGCAACGGGGCGTGCTGCTGTAAAAAGAAGGAGGATATGCCATAGCCAGATGTTGTAATGATTAAAGATTGAAATTAGGTCATCTTCGGCTTGTGAAAAAATATTAAATTTCAATACAGCAAAAATCTCTGTAATGACCTGTGGTTTTGGAGCTTTACGACTACCAAAATGAGTTATTGAATCAGGGAGCGAAGGTACCCAGCTTTCATATGTGCTTGCTACATCTGCACAAAGTGATTTTAGAATATCAATATATTGTGCATGTAATCGTGGGATATTCTGATGACAATAAGAAACAGATGATGACTGATTGGCATCAATCCCTGTGATTAAATCTGCGAGTTGTTTATTCCCTGTTTTTGCAAGAACCGTATGATGCAGTAGAGAACTCACCTTTACGACAGACAGTTTTGGAATTAATAATTCTTGTCTTAATTTGCGTAAATATTGCTGTATATCATCGAAACTAACCGAATTCATTTTGCGGAGATCCTTAATGAATAGATTAGGGATTGGAATGTCTAAATAGATCGTCTGATTGAGCAAGTTGTCTGAATACTCAAAATCGCGGTTCTCAAATACATTAAATTTACTGCTTAAGAAGAACTGATCATTTTTATGGATCAATTTTTGGCGGTTATTTAAGTTTATAGCTCGCTTGCTTTGTATATATAGCCACTCATTCACACTGTTGCCTGTTAAAAATGAGAGCATCAGGATCAAAGCACTTTTATTTTGATGTTCAGAGTAGTCCATATGAAGTCTTTTCAGTAGATGATTCACGCTAGATGGATTCGGGAAAAAACTACTCGACGTGAGTAAATGTTCTTTGCGTTGAATATGTTTTGCAACAAGCGGTAGAACATAGTTTTGACTCGTTTCTGAATGTGCTGCGAGTGGTGTGACGTGAGTTGGATTGACAACAATTTGCCTATTAATCGGCTCATCAATTAACGTTTCTATATTCAGTGCTTTAGATTTAGCACCTTTTTTGATTTCGATACTTTCTTCAATGAATTGTTCTTCATCAAGAAACTGATGTTGAAGCTGTGTATCAATACTTGTACGTGCAATCTTCGCTTTGTTTTTTAAAACGTAGTTAAAAGTAATGCGAATATCATTGAGTAGATTGCGATCAAACTCAGGCAATTTATCCGTATCTAATGTGATCAGATGTTGAATAAATTGTTCTAAGCTCAGCGTTGGATCTTTAAGATAGACATTCCAGAGGCGTTTATACTCTTCTGTATTATGATATTTTTTTTCAGTATCTAAATTTTTATTTGCAGTCCTAAAGCGCTGGAATAAGCGCTTTACGGTATTGAAGTGTTCTGTGTGTGCTTGTTTAAAAAGCTCTGGTTTAAGGTCAGGAAGAGCAATTAAATAAATTGCCGCTTTTAAAACTAAAATATTCCAATGTTGTGCATGAGTTTGTGACTCAGATAACTGCGAAATTGAATTGATATATGAAGTGATGGGTAGATTGCTAATCTTAACTTTTTTAGAAAAAGGGATTACTGAAGGTTTTGGCAGATTTGACTGAAATTCTACATCGACGTTAAAGTAATCGAGATTGAGACCATCTAGAAAGTTGTCAGCCTGTTGCGAAGACAATAGTTTAATTACAAAGTTGATGTGTTGTGCACGTTCAAATTTCTCATTAGCGAACAATTTTTTAATCGTTTTTTTGAGTGAGATCATCGGTAAATCAACATGCTCGTTTAGATCATTAAACATTATGATCTCCAAATTTTTTCTGTACTTAGACAGCTATCAGAGTGATCAACGAGTTCTTTTACACATCTGCTGTGTAGTGATAATTCATTAAAAATATGTGTGCGCTGTTGGTTGGTATTTTTAATCCGCTGATTGAGTTGATTTCGAGAACATGAAAGTAGTTGTGCAAGCAGTTCTAGACTCATTTGATGATGTGGTTTTAAAGATGATTTTTTGTTAAGCGTTAATAGTGTTTGACGTGAAAGATGCGTGTTAATTAAGTGCAATGTTTTTCGTGGATTTAACGACCGAATATCAAATTTTGTAGCTTTGATGAATTGAATAAATTCACGACTGCATAACTCCATTAGAAATGCTAACTCATCATCTGAAAAAGATTGTTGATGGTGAATAATTAAAGTGATTTCCTTAATATCCTGCTTTAAGTAGCTAATATATAAGTGAATATTATTAAGGATGGTGTAGCCATCAAATTCTGAGGTTTTCCACACATGGAGTTCTTTTATACGATTAGAAATATCTAAATCTGCAGCGAGATTTTTAAACATATTTAAGTAGCATACGTTGAAACCATAAGCACATGGATGAATGATGATTCTGCTTTTTTTGAAATTTTTTACAGTACTTATCCGTGTTGCTGGAAACTTTAAAAGTAGTTCAGATGTCAAATCCATGTGTCTATTGAATAAAAAATAATACAGTAATATTCACGTATATTTGGAGTTTTTGAATATGGCAGGAGGCATCATTTTTTTCTTGTTTTAAATTATTATCTTAAGTTTTTATTATTGAGATTTTAAAATTTCCCCCCTCGCTTGGATACTCACTATTAGTTAGCTATATTTGTGAGTTGGCAAAAAATATCATGTTTCTATTATGATGTTCACATAGCGGATTAGAATGAATAGGGTAGGGAGGATTACAACTGATTATTACAATAACAATGCTCAAATTTTTTTGATAGTACATACCGAGTTGACATGCAGAGTTTGTACGAACCATTTTTTAAGTATTTCCCTACACAAGTAAAGATTTTGGACTTGGGCTGTGGGTCGGGTGGTGACACTTTGGATTTCAAAAGTAGAGGGTATCAAGTTGATGCAATAGATGATTCTCTGATTATTATTGAGAGGCAGTAAAATCTACCTTTATTTCTTGCTAGTCTTTTATCACATAGATTGGCTTATGCTTAAAGGAACCAATTCCCCACTTAAGTACAAGTGGGGAATTGGATGAGGGCTCATTAGACAGATCGTGAAGCAGGTGTTTTATCCGATGGTTAGGCTGGTTCGTCCGCTTTTACGCCTTTTTGATACAGAGTATAGATATAAATCGGAATATCTAAGTCTTCTAAGTGCTTATAGATCAGGGGACGTACATCTTCCCAGTCTAAACTACCAACACCTGTTGCAAGGCGTGGTAACGCCAAACTTTCGATTTTCTCTTCTTGAATCAACTCTTTTAAGTTTTTCAGAGTGCGGTTTACATACTCTGTTGATGCTTTGCCTGGTTTGGAGCCTTGATCATAGGCGGCTTCCTGGGTCATCAGATTGATGATACGTTGACCTTCAGCATTCACCCATGTCCATTGCTCTCCCGCTTTAGGATGATAAATATGACAATAGTTGCGAAAGTCTTTATATAAAGCCGGCCAGTGTTCACGCAGACTGAAGGCTAGACCTGTTGTAAAGTTATCATTCGGTGCAACACCGTGGGCAATTGCACGTGCATCACTTAGTAAAATATCTCCAGATACTTCGTAAATCATAGATTTGACTCCTGTTTTTAATGGTCTTGTTAAACTGATCTTCTATACTTATTCTAGTCAATCATGACTATTTTTCTATTTCATTTATTAACTACTAAGTATTTGCTAATAAAGAAATTTTATAAAAACTTATGTTATAATTTTAAGGGTAAATCAATCCTGTTTCTATAAGAAATTAGTACCAATTTTCAAAGCAAAATTTCGGTTGGTGATACTAGCCAACATAATGGAGTTATGAGCTGTGTCAGTTGATCAGTGATGAGACCTCCATTGGCTGATTAGATCCTATTAGATTAAAGGAATCTAATTAACCCGAATTACGGATAAGAAAACCGCTTGAAAAAAAGATGGTTAGAGCCATTTAGAAAGTTACTACACAAACCAAAGACTCTAACCACCATGTTTGATTTTACAGAAATCTTCTGTGCCATT